>URWL01000151.1 GCA_900551465.1 uncultured Blautia sp.
TAAACAGGCATCATAGGGACTTTGAAAGTAAGGAAATTATTGAGAAACCAGAGAAAGAGTGGGTAATTATAAAGAATGATCACGAGGCTATAGTGTCAGAAGAACTCTGGGATAATGTAAATGATGAAATCCAGAGCCATAGGAATAAAGGTAACGCAGGAAGAAGAGGGAAAAGAAATGGTACTACTCCTCTCAGCGGTAAAATCTTTTGTGGATGTTGCGGTAGAGTGCTTTGGAAACATATGTCAAAAGGCTCATATAAGACCAAAGAGGGAAAAAAACACGGATATAAGACCTATGCACAATGGTATTGTAGTGGTAAGATAGGAAGAGGAGAATTAGCTTGTAGTGACCCGGCTACAGTGTCAGGAGTAAAACTCAATAAGTATCTGGTAGAAATGGCAGATATGCTTTTAGATTACAGTACAATAGAGTATAGCAAGAATCTCCTAAAAAGAAGAACATTAAAATGGTTGGAAGATCTTAAGGATCAGCTATCCACTCCTATGGATAATGAGGCAGTAGAAAAGGCTGTGGCAGATCTGGAGCGTAAGAGAGGAAATCTCATAGATTTATATACAGATGGACTTATTACAAAAGCAGAATTTAAAAGTAAATCTGTAGAGTTGGATAATGAATTGGAGAAACAGCAAGCCCTTTTAGATGCACAAGAGGTTAATCCTGATATTAAAGCTATTGAGGACACCATAGCGAATATTGATGAAGAGATAGAGGTGTTGTATGAGAATCAGACAATGGTAGAAGAGAAAAAGATCCAGTTCATTACAGAGCATATTAAAAAGATTATAGTGCTGAGTAATAATGATATATTTGTAACTTTAGACAGGGTAGCAGGAGCCGTTCTTTTCATTGATAAAACAGATGCAAGATTCCATGTAGTGCCTATGGATGAGTATGATTCAGAAGAATTAAGCAGAGTGGGTATAACAGAGAATGAAATTGTACCGTTTGATAGGGAAAGTATGCCGCAGCACCATGTCCCAATTTGTTTTTCAAGACATGATCAACAAGCAAGGTCTTACCGACCAATTTTATATTGATTCAGCTGCCACCAGCCGGGAAGAGATCGGTAACGGACCACATTATGGTACGGTTGCAAAATGTCGGGAAATGGGAATTCCTGTGCTTCCCCATAAAGCAGTACAGATGACTAAAAAGGATTACCAGAAGTATGATTACCTGATTGGTATGGATACCTGGAATATTCGGAATATGACTAGGATTGCAGGCGGAGATCCGGATAGAAAGATTTATAAGCTTTTGGAATTTGCGGATTTGTCAGAGGACATTGCAGATCCCTGGTACACAGGAAATTTTGATGAAACTTATGCAGATGTACAGAAAGGATGTACAGCTTTTTTGGAATATCTGAAACGAAATGGGAAAATCAGATGATTATAGTTAAAGTTACGATTGTTATTTGATAAAGAAAACAAAAAGTAAAATTCTGAAGGTTGATATACTGATCGAACAGATCCGAGCATTTTGCAGGAAAACAGAGAAAAACTATTTAATTAAAACAGAACTATTTTAAAAACAGGAAACTATTGAGGGAGAATTTGTCGATGAAAAATTCTTTACATTCAGTGGTTTCTTGTTTTATACTAATTATAGAGCAGCTCTGAGAGAAATATTTTCTCTTCTGAATTCTAAAGTCGCAGGAAAACATCTGTTTCAGGATGTTGCAGCGATATCTATTAATATCATGGGCATGTCGCCCGCATTCGCAGGAAAGATGAGGAATATCAATGGATAACAGGTATGAAAGTTTTGTGGAAACTTTTAGGCAGAAACTGATCGATGCAACCGGTTATGGAGAAGATAGGATTTTTTATAAGAGCAGGGAAGAATATCCGCCGACTTCCGGTGATCGGTTATTTGTGAAACAGTTTGAGGCCAATGGGGTGACAGAAGTCTGTGCCCTGTATGTTGGTGATCTGTATGAGGAATACAGACGGGGATTGGGAATGGATATGATTGTAAAAGATGTGGTGAAGAGACTGCAGGGCATCTCAAGGACTGATATTATTGAGAAAGCCAAAATCATAAGTGATTATGATAAAATAAAAAATTATCTTTTTATCCGTCTTATAAACAAAAATAAATATGAAGCTGATCTGAGGGATTCGGTATATCGTACCATTGGAGATATTGCAATGGTTCTTTATGTCCGCATGGGAGAAATAGAAGGGTATACCAGCAGCATGAAGGTGAAACAGCATATGCTGGAAAAATGGGATATGGACAGAGATGAAGTTTTTGAGGCGGCTCTTTTGAATACATATTTTATTTCTCCGCCCAGAATTTACTGCTGGGAAAAAATGCTGTTCGATACTCACTATGAGGGAGAAAATTTTATGAACCTTTTATCGGATTATCCTATTCGAAGAGGTGCAGTGGGCAATTGTCTCAGCACAGTAAAGAGGACAAACGGAGCAGTGGCAGTATTCCTGCCCGGGGTGGCCAGCCGGCTGGCAGATCTGATGCAGGGAAACCTGTATCTTGTTTTTACCAGTATACATGAGGTGATGATACATAATGAAAAAACAGCGGATCCGGAAGATCTGCGTCATGTACTGATCGATACGATAAAAGAAACCACACTTGAGGAGGACGTATTGACTTTCCACATTTATCATTATGACAGAGCAACCGGAATTTTTAGTTTATGTGATGAAGAGGATTAAATGGCACAGGGAAAGAAACTGCATATACTGGTCATAAAAGGAAGATCAGGGGGAATTACCTTTGGCATATAAAGTTATACTTGACGCAGGACATGGAGATGATATTTTGCGGAAAAAAGGTATATAGGACAGGGGATTGCTATAATCTGTACAAAAGGGCAAAATGGAGAGAGCCGATTTGAGCAGAAGAGATGCAGCCGCCTGGAAAGTGGAAAGGATTTATGGAAATAAAGATTCATTGGAGAAACTATTAACCTGTGCAGTCAGCAAGTATGAAGAGGACGTTTGGAGAGAGTTTTATAATTTAAATTGGAAATACGAACGCAGAAAGGAAAAAAAGTCGTCTGATCGCTACTGTCATGCTGTGCAGGAGAAAAAATAATGATTGAAAATAGTCCTGCATACCTGGGAAATATTTCGAAAGAGCCGGATATACTCAGAAGAGAGGGCGCGTTTCGGCAAGAGCATTTAGATTCGCACAGGAATTCAAATGGTATACCGGAATATTCTGCAGCACTTTATATTCGTTTGTCCAGAGAGGATGGAGATAAGGAAGAAAGTGACAGTGTAGTCAATCAGAAAAAGATTTTGACCGGATATCTGAAGGATCAGCCAGATATCAGTTTTTATGATCTGTATGTGGATGACGGATATACGGGAACTAATTTTGAAAGACCAGGATTTAAGAGAATGCTGGAAGATATACAGACCGGGCTGGTGAACTGTGTAGTGGTTAAGGATCTTTCCAGATTTGGAAGAGATTATATTGATTCGGGATATTATCTGGAACGGGTCTTTCCGAAACAAGGCGTCCGTTTTGTTTCCGTTTCAGATGGGATAGACAGTCTTCGTCAGTCATATGATATGCTTTTGCCGATAAAGAATATATTTAATGAACAGTATGCAAGAGATATTTCCAGAAAGATACGGGCAACTATGAGGGCAAAACAACGGGCAGGAGAGTTCATTGGCGCTTTTGCTTGTTACGGATATCGAAAGGATCCCCGTAATAGAAATCATCTTCTTATTGACGAATATGCTGCTCCTATTGTACGTAAAATCTTTGCGTTGTTTCTTAATGGAAAAAGTAAGCAGGAAATTGCAGAGCTTTTAAATAAAGAAGGAATACTTTGTCCTTCCGAATATAAAAGACAGTGTGGACAAAACTACAGAAATGGTATTAAAACGGAAAGCTCTTCAGGCTGGACATATGCAACTGTTCACTGTATGTTGAAGAATGAAGTTTATACAGGAGCCATGGTTCAGGGAAAGAAAGTACAGAATATGAGAAGCAGACAACGTACAATAAATCGAAAGGACTGGATTATAGTACCAGATATGCATGAAGCGGTGATTAGTAAAGAGACATGGGAAAGAACACAAAAACTTCTTCAGCAAAATGGCAGGACGGCGGCGGGGAAATATGAGAAAGGTATTTTCTCAGGGCTGATTTTTTGTGGTAAGTGTAAAAATACAATGGTACAGAATCGATGGAAACGTTCAGATGGAAGTGTGGTTTCCTGCTATTACTGTGGAACTTATAAAAGGAAAGGAAAAAATTTTTGTTCACCACATGCTCTTCCGACTGAATTGCTGGAAAGTCTGGTTAAAGAGGATCTTCAAAAAATTTTGCTTTCAAAATATGATCTGAACAGTATGTATCAAAAAGTACAGGCACAGAGAAGTAAGGAAGAAAAGAATAAAATGCTCCAGGAATTGGTTAAAAATAATAATTTGCTGTTAAAGGTACGAAATTTAAAGAAGCAATCCTATGAAGATTACAGGGAGGGGATATTGACTCGTGAAGAATTTCTTTTTTATTCAGAGGATTATTCAAGAAAAGAACAGTTATACTTAAAGAGGGCAGAAGAATTGAAAAACATGGAAAATTATTATAAAAAAGCCGGAGAAAGCGCCGGAGATAAGGAATTCCAGGATCCCAAAAGGAAAAAATATATTTGCAAACAGATATTTATGGAACTGATCGATCGAATTGAAGTACGGGAAGATCAGCGCTTGGAGATTCATTATCGTTTTTCTAAACCTGATAACATAAAAAAATTCGCAGAATAGTGCTTTCACATGGTGGAGGAGATCCGGGAGCAGTTTACCGGGAAAGACAGGAAAAAGATGATACATTGAAGCTGACACTTTCAGTAGGAGAAATTCTGGAGAAAAATGGGATCGATGTGGTTTACACACGGGTAGATGACGTATACCAGACACCCTTTGAAAAGGCAAGAATTGCCAATGAATCAGGTGCGGACTACTTTATTTCTTTTCACAGGAACAGCAGTCCCGAAGCTAATAAATATCAAGGAGTGGAGGTCCTTGTATACGATAAAAGCGGTATAAAATACGAAATGGCAGAAAACATTCTGGGAGCCATGGGAGAAATCGGATTTCGAGAGATTGGTGTGAAAGAACGTCCTGGGCTTGTAGTACTGCGGAGAACAAAAATGCCTGCGTTGTTGGTTGAAGCCGGATTTTTAAATGCAGATGAAGATAATATCCTTTTTGATGAAAAATTTGATGAGATGGCAGAGGGCATTGCCGGAGCAATTTTGGGAACTCTTACAGGAGAAACCATAGAAGATCCCTTATATTATCGCGTACAGACCGGGATATTTCGTAAGAAAGAAAATGCAGACAGAATGCTGTATCAGCTTACAGACCAGGGATTTCCTTCGTATATTCTTCGGGAAAACGATATTTATAAGGTTCAGACTGGAGCATTTCAGCAGATTGGAAATGCTGTTGATATGGAACAGAGATTGCGGGATGCGGGATATAGTACTATAATTGTAACCAGATAACATATAAAGGGAGACGGAATATGACCAGTTATGAGGAATTTCTGCAAAAAACAGAAGATTTTATGTTTATAAGTAATCAGCCGGAAAAAGCAGATATCATATTTATACCAGGCAACGGGTATCCGCATATGGCAGAAAATGCTGCAGATTTGTA
>URWL01000152.1 GCA_900551465.1 uncultured Blautia sp.
AGAAAGAAGAAAGGAACTGCCTGTGACTACGAAAACAGACAGGTCTGTCCATGGATTTGGTCTTCCCAGTATCCGGGCCGCTCTTGGCAGATACAGCGGCACAATGGAAATCCGGCAGGAAGGAGAGGAAGTCTGTCTGTTTCTCTACTGCCATATAAAGAGTGAAAACCTCTCTTGAGTTTCCAGGAATCATCCTGTATACTTGGTTTTACCATTAGCATTGGTGTGCAAGCGGCCGCAATGATCCTTGTACACTGATGCTGTATTCCATATTTATATAAGGAGAGATCAGAAATGGGTGAAAAGCTAACAAAACGTGACGTGGAAAAAATAGAGCAGGAGATCGAACACCGTAAGCTGGTAGTACGAAAAGAGGCTATCGAAGCGGTGAAGGAGGCAAGAGCCCAGGGGGATCTCAGCGAAAACTTTGAATATTATGCGGCAAAACGCCATAAGAACCAGAACGAAAGCCGTATCCGTTACCTGGAAAGGATGCTGAAAACAGCAGATATTGTTACCGATCTATCCAGAGAAGATGAAGTAGGAATGGATGATATCGTGGAAGTAGAGTTCGAAGAGGACGGAGAAATCGAGAAATACAAGCTGGTGACATCTATCAGGGGAAATTCCATGGAAAACAGGATCAGTATAGAATCTCCGCTGGGAAAAGCACTGAAAGGCCACAAGGCCGGAGATCGGGTAAAGGTACAGGTCAGTGAGGATATCAGCTATTACCTGATTATCCGTTCTATAGATAAGACGGGAGATGAGGGAGAGGATATCCGAGGATTTTAATAAAAATTTTACATAGATTTTACATTGCACTGGGGATAATTTTACAAAGCTTTCCTAAAATGAGAGTATATTAAATATTCGCAAAGGAGAAACACCATGGATTTTTTTAGTATACTGACATTGTTAGGAGGACTTGCCCTGTTTCTGTATGGTATGCAGGTTATGGGAGACGGTCTTGCCAAGGTTTCCGGAGGAAAACTGGAAAAAATACTTGAAAATCTTACATCCAGTAAATTGAAAGCGGTCCTTCTGGGACTTGCGGTGACTGCAGTGATCCAGTCCTCTTCTGCAACTACGGTTATGGTAGTCGGTTTTGTAAACTCTGGTATTATGAAATTAACTCAGGCAGTAGGTATTATTATGGGTGCCAATATCGGTACTACAGTAACTGCCTGGATTTTAAGTCTTGCCGGAATTGAGAGCAGCAACTTTTTTATGAGTCTTCTGAAACCAAGCTCATTTGCTCCGATCCTGGCGTTGATCGGAATTGTACTTCTGATGTTTACCAAGAGCTCCCGTAAGAAAGATATCGGAGTGATTCTTGTAGGATTTGCAGTTCTGATGTTTGGTATGGAGACTATGAGCGGTGCTGTAAAGCCTCTGGCTGATGTTCCGGAATTTACAAATCTTCTTCTGGCATTTTCAAATCCCATAGCAGGTGTGCTGGCAGGTACGATCCTGACGGCGGTCATTCAGTCCTCTTCGGCTTCGGTAGGTATCCTGCAGGCCTTGTGTGTAACAGGAGCAGTTCCGTACAGTGCAGCGTTTCCTATCATCATGGGACAGAATATCGGTACCTGTGTAACTGCACTTCTGTCTGCCATCGGCGCAAATAAAAATGCCAAACGTGCAGCAATGATCCATTTATATTTCAATATGCTTGGAACAGTGATCTTCCTTGGTGTATTCTATCTTTTGAATTCTGTAGTTCATTTTTCATTTATGGATTCCATGGCAACACCGGCGGCGATTGCTGTTACACACAGTATCTTTAATGTAACTGCGACTTTGATCTGGCTTCCATTTTCAAATGTTCTTGTGAAGCTGGCATGCCTGACCATCCGCGATTCCGCAGAGGATGTGGAGGCAGCAAAGGAAGATCAGGAATTCATGATCCTGGAATCCCGTTTCCTGGAGAAACCGGCTTTTGCTGTAGAGCAGGGAAGAACTGCTGCAAGACGTATGGCGGAGGATTCCGGAAAATCTTTGAAAACTGCATTTGGTCTGCTTCATCAGTATGATGATGAGGGGGCAAAGAAAATCGATAAGCTGGAGGGAAAGGTGGATCGTTATGAGGATGAACTGGGAACCTATCTGGTACAGCTGAATAACAAAGACCTTTCCGAAAACGACAGCCACAGCGTTTCCATCATGCTTCACTGTATTGGAGATTTTGAACGTATATCCGACCATGCGGTGAATATCAAGGAGTCTGCCGAAGAGCTTCACGAAAAGAATTTAAGCTTTTCGCCTGTTGCAAAGGCAGAGCTGAGAGTTGTGACTGCTGCAGTCAATGACATTGTGGAAACTGCTTTTCATGTGTTTGATGCACAGGATACAACAAAGGCAGTGGAGATTGAAGCTCTGGAAGAACTGATCGATGAGCTTACCAAAGAAATGAAACGTCGTCACATCAACCGTCTCCGTTCCGGTGAATGTACTATTGAAATGGGATTTATCCTTTCTGACCTGATCACCAGCATGGAACGTATTGCAGACCACTGTTCTAATATTGGTGTTTGTGTAACTCAGGTTCGTGAAAATCTGTATGATACGCACAGTCACCTGAATGCACTGAAAAATGAAGACAGTGACGATTTTGAAAAATGCTTGGAAAAGGTACGTCAGGAGTATCTTCTTCCGTAAGAGAAAAAGAAATATCATTCGGCTGCTGAGGGCAATACCCCCGGCAGCCTTTGTTGCTAAGATAAGGAGGAGAGCCATGATCTATTGTGTAGAAGATGAAAAAAACATCAGGGAGCTTCTGGTATATACACTGGAAACTACCGGATTTTCCGCAAAAGGGTTTGTGGATGGCAAAGAACTTCAGGCTGCCCTGAAAAAAGAACTTCCGGTTCTGATCCTTCTGGATATTATGCTTCCGGGGGAAGACGGATATGCGATTCTTACCAGGCTGAAGGCAGACCCGGATACCAGAAATATTCCGGTGATCATGGTTACAGCCAAAGAGGCGGAATTCGATAAGGTGAAAGGGCTGGAAGCAGGAGCAGATGATTATATTACGAAGCCTTTTGGAATGATGGAATTTGTGGCCCGGGTAAAAGCTGTTCTCAGAAGATGCACAAAAAAAGAAGAAAACAGGGAACTGCACTGTGGTGAGCTGAAGGTTTTTGTGGGACGGCATGAGGTTCAGATCAGAGATAAAAAGGTGGAGCTTACCAGAAAGGAATTCGAGCTTCTTCAGTACCTGCTGGAAAACAAGGGACTTGTTATGAGCCGGAACCAGATTTTGTGCCATGTGTGGGGATATGACTTTGATGGAGAAACCAGAACGGTGGACGTTCATGTAAGAACCCTCAGGCAGAAACTGGGAGAGGCGGGAAATATGGTAGAGACTGTGCGCGGTGTGGGCTACCGGATCGGAGATTAGGATGAGACAGAGACTTTTAAATCATGGAAGCTTTCTTGTTATTCTGTCAGTGGTTCTGACCTTTCTTGCTGCAAGTGTTGTAATGTATGATAAATTCAGTGTGTCCATGAAGCAGGGAGTCAGAGACGAGGTGGAATATATCAGAGCAGGAATCGATGCGGCGGGAATTGATTATCTCCAGGAAAACGTAAAGGAGATCAATGTAACAAGAATTACCGTAACAGACAGCGACGGAAATGTGATTTATGAATCGAATGCAGAAGCAGACGAAATGGAAAATCATGGGAAGCGTCCGGAAATGATCAAGGCAAAAGAAACAGGATACGGGGAAGTGATCCGTTTTTCGGAAACCCTGTCGAAGCAGACCTTTTACTGTGCTATGCGCCTGGAAAACGGAAATATCCTTCGGGTGGCAAGAACCACGGACAGTGTATTTATGACGCTTTTTTCCAGCTTTACTCTTTTGGGACTGATTACCCTTGGTATTCTGATCCTGGAGGTTATACTTGTCCAGAAGCAGACGAAGGATCTCATCAAGCCGATCAATGAGCTGGATCTTGAAAACCCTTTGAAGAATGTGAAATACGAAGAACTGAGACCGCTTCTGGGCAGAGTAGATCAGCAGAACCGTCAGATCGTTCATCAGATGGAGGAACTGAAGGAGGCAGAAGCGATGCGGCGGGAATTTTCTGCGAACGTTTCTCATGAGCTGAAAACACCTCTGATGTCCATTTCCGGTTATGCAGAGCTGATGATGAACGGAATGGTAGATCAGGATAAGGTTCCTGAATTTTCCGGAAGGATCTATCATGAAGCGAGCCGCCTCAGCTCCCTTGTTTCTGATATCATCCAGCTTTCCCGTCTGGATGAAAAAAACAGCGATATGCCCTTTGAGGCTGTGGATATTTATGAGCTGGCGGAGGATATCATCATGCATTTGAAGCCTGCAGCAGAAAAAAAGAAAATTCAGCTTTCGCTGGAGGGCGAACGTGTAGTTGTCCGAGGCGTGCGTCAGGTTCTTTATGAAATGTTTTATAACATTGCAGACAATGCTATCCGGTATACAGATGCCGGGGGAAAAATCAGCATTTTTGCAGGACAGAAGGAAATGCATCCATGTTATTCTGTGGAGGATAATGGAATCGGCATACCAAAGAATGAACAGAAAAGAATTTTTGAACGGTTTTACCGTGTGGACAAAAGTCATTCCCGTCAGACAGGGGGAACCGGCCTGGGACTTTCTATTGTAAAGCATGGAGCAGTTCTTCACAAAGCAAAGATAAATCTGGAAAGTGAGCTGGGAAAAGGCACAAAAATGGAGCTGGTGTTTTAAACATCAGCTCCGTTTTTTTCGTTGCTTTCCTGGGCGGGATCCTGAGGCCGTTCAGAGATTGCCTTTATAGAATAGGCATATTCTGTCGGAGTCATCCCGCAGATTTTTTTGAACTGTCTGGAAAAATAGTGGATGGAAGAATATCCCAGGAATTCCGAAATCTGCGTGAAGTTCATATCATTTTCACGGATCAGCTGTCTGGCAAAATTAATCTTCATATGAGAAAAAAATTCAATTACTCCACAGCCGTATTCTTCGCGAAACAGCTTCTGAAGCTGCGATCTGCCGATAAGATTGTCATGACAGACATCATCAATGGTAATAGAATCCCGGATATGCTCTTCAAAATAATTTACGATTTTCCGGGATGCAGTAGAAATTGACGAGGAATCGTTGAGGATGGTGGACGGGTAGCGGGGAGTAGTTGTGTATCTGCGGAGCATATGTATCAGAAGCTGTTCCAGATAGAGTATCAGCAGCTGTTGAGAGCCAAACGGAATATCCGAGCGTTTTTCCATTTTTTCTGTATAAGGATTGTCCAGTGGAGAAGAAAAACAATGACGGGCTTCAGCAATGATCAATCCTAAAATGGAACGTTCGGTATCTGAGAATTCCAGAATTTTATCTTCAAAAAATTTCATACATGGAGAATTACAGGCAAAAGAAACAACAATGATGTTGGGGGCATTTGTGCCTGTAGCGCTTAAATTATGGAACTCATTTGGCTTGTGAAAAATGACCTGCCCTCGATTCAGCACATGGTGAACATCTTCTGCACAGACTTCAGCTTTTCCCTTATCCACACATTGAAATTCCCAGAAATCGTGACGTTCTCCCGCATAATAAAAATCATTTCGGTATTCAAAATAGTGAATGGTATAGATACAGTCGATTTGAAGTTCTTTTTCCAGATAAACACTTTCATACGCC
>URWL01000153.1 GCA_900551465.1 uncultured Blautia sp.
ACTAAATACAGTTAAAAAAAGAGAATGACCGTTTTTTCAGTCATTCCCTCTCTGATCTGCTTTTCAAATTATTTTAATTCCTCCAATAAAAACCCACTGCCGTTTACTGATAGTTGGATACATTTCTATAAAAGAAAAACAATCAATTTCTTATTGAAATCAACTGTCTTTCCTAACCTGCAAACTGAGATTTTTTATTTAACTTTATTACTAAAAAAACCAATTAAAATCAAAACAATACCGGAAATTGCTGCCGGAATATAAATAGCATTAGGTATGTGATAAACAAATCTGTCAATTCCTGACATAACAATATAAATCATAATTCCCACACTAATCAAAATACTTTTATCTTTCATGATGACAGTTGCTCCTCAACTCCTATTTCTTCTATTCCAAGTTAAAAAATTCAAGCAATTTCCTAATTTATCGTTTTCTTTAACATAAATTATAGCACACCAGAAATAAACATTCATTCTTTTTTAGTTATTTAATGAAAATTTTTTAGATATAGAAAAAGACACTATATTTCAAGTGCCATTTTCTTATATCTCAATATTCTGCAAGTGGGTAAATACCGATATCGGCATTATTTCCGCTTTCTTCTCCCATATTTCTCCGCTCCTCTGGTCACTCCGAACAAAATCCAGAACAAACAGCTGGCCAACATTCCTGTCTTTAAGCCCGGCGCCTGGAAGGTCAGTTCCAGTGTGTGATCGCCTTCCGGGATCTCACATGCAAGAAATCCAATGTCTCCGCGGAGGAGTTCTGTTTCTTTTCCATCAATGGTCAGACTCCATCCTTTTTCGTATGGAATCATAAACATTCCGTATCCGTCTGTTTCCGCATGGATGGAGCCGGTAATATGAGAATCTTTTTCCGGTCGATTCAGGATGATCTCTGAATCTTCCATGGCATTTTTATCTTCCTGGCTGAGAAGCTCCGAAATTTCAGAAACTGTCTGAAGTTCTTTTGGAGATATTTCCCGGGGAATCTTCGGTTCTGTTTCGGAACCGTCTTCCTGCAGATTACTGTGATCTTCTGTTTCAGAAGTCTCTTCTTCCGGCAGAGCGATCACATTCTGAAGAAACTCGTCTCTTGTCTCCTCTGTACACAGTTCTTTCAGACTGTCTTCGCTGACGGCATCCGTATAAAAGTGAGCCGTTCCGGTTTCCAGCTGATTTTCATGAACATAAAGTCCGCCTACCTGATCCAGTACCCTCCATCCTTCCTCAGGTACCTTCTGACCGGAGATCAGATAACGGATTCCCAGAAAGGCTGCCAGTTGTTCATCCTCTACATTGTTCCAGAATGTATAGTGGTTTTTGTCCGCAAAAAACAGCTCCGGACAGCAAGTTTCCACAAATTCCTTTATATAGCCGTTCATAACAGAATTATAGGAGGATATCCCGTTATATCCCTGGGCAGAGGCATCCATGGCCACTGTTCCGGAAATATAATCCTTTTCCACCCGGAAAAAGCTTCCGTCCTTTTCTTCCAGATAATCCAGCACCTGAGGAATATCTGCCCGGTACATTTCCCGGAAAAAGTCCTGTGGCTTATTCATTTCTGCCCGGTATCTGATCTCTTTCTCTTTGGAATGTCTGTCAGCCTCATACTGCTCCATTTCCTGTGCCATAAGCTCTGCAGGTGTATCTGTTTTTTTCAGGGTAGCTCTGGCCTGGAAATTTGTACTGCCTTCTGACATCACCTGCACAGCCAGAGCCACAGTAAGGATTCCCATTACCAGATTGCGGATCTGCTGTTTTTTTACAAAATTAAGCGCTGTCAGACAGATGACAGTGAGAATCCCGGCTGCTGTCAGAATCAGGATATTTCTTTTATATTCCGGAAATCCTGCCTGCTGCCAGCCCTCCAGATATGCCTGTCCCATAAAGACAGTTACCAAAATGATCAGAAGGATGCTGAGACGCCCGCCTTTTTTCAGATAATCCCACATCCATGCCATAAGGAGAAGAAAAACCGGTACCAATACAAAGGTATATCTCTGGGTTGGCTTTGTAAAGTAATTAAAGACCGTTCCTCCAATGGGAAGGAGCATTCCCGTAAGGATCAGCACTGCTGCCCCATACAGAACTGTCTTTGCCCTTCGGGTCATTTCCGTCTTTCTCAGAATCACAAGGAACTGAATATCCAGAAAAACCGCCAGCCCGGAGCAGAACAGAATCGGATCCTCGTAATAGTTCATCACATACTGCTGAGGTCCTTTTGCCATGCCGAATCCATTCTGCAGATTACTGGAAAACAGATGCTTCATCAGAGAATTATAAAACTTTCCGCTATAAGGAGTAAAACACTGCTGAAGCCAGTCCATAAATCCCACTCCGCTGCCGTCCAGCCTGGAGGACACATTCAAAAGCACCTCTGCCATAGGAAGAAAAACCGCCATGCTCATTCCTATGCCAAGAAGCATTTCACCGCATCCTGCGAAAAAACGGCCGATCCTCTGGGCAGGTGTAAGCCCGTCCACCATCAGAATCCGAAACAAAAGGTAAAGTCCTGTTGCCGCAAGGCACATATAGGTAAAATACACACTGTAGATCCCGCACAGAAAAACCATCACCGGAAAAAATCCCCGTCCCTTTTTCTTCTGTATATGTCTTTCACAAAAAAGCAGAAGCAGGGGAAGATAGATTACCGCCGTGCCAAATTGATAGTGCTGTCCCCACACCAGAAGAAAACCACTGAATCCGTACACATAGGAAGTCACCAGCTTTGCCTGACTGCTGAAAGAAAACTGGGATAAAAACAGGTAAAACGCCAATCCCGCTACCAGCATTTTCAGAATCTGGATCACATTGATATACAGAAGCATATGTGCAGGTCCCAGCAGCACTCCCAAACCATACAGAATCATCAGAAAGGGATCAAACAGATTAAAATTAAACAGATTAACCCCAAATCCGTTGGAAAAATCCCACAAACTGAAGCTTCCATCCCGGATATCATTGACAATCGCCGAATAATTCATAATATACTGCTGCCAGGTGTCGCTTCCAATATCCTGAAAGATCATCAGCTGATCTCCAAAAAGATAATCGCCAAACATAAAGCAGGCGCTGAGAATCATCAGTCCCAGCAGATATGCGGCAAACCTGACATTTTCATTCTCTTTTCCACACCATTTACGAAAAGCGGTGGGTTTATCCACCGCTTTTTTTGCTTTTTGCACATTCATCTTCTCTTACATAATCTCCTTCAGATAACGGGAAAGGGCATCCTGCCAGGAAGGCAGACGTTCAAATCCACGCTGGGTCAGCTTGTTTTTTTCCATGCGGCTGTTGGAAGGACGTTTCGCCTTTGCCGGATACTGGTCTGAGCTTACCGGAGTTACTTTTACATCCATACCAGCCTGCCGGAAGATTTCTTTTGCAAAATCGCACCAGGAGATATAACCGCCCTCATTGGTTACATGATATTTGCCATACTCTTCTTTTTCCAGCATATCCACAAGAAGCTTTGCCAGATCGTAGGTATAAGTAGGAGTTCCGATCTGATCGTCTACCACAGTCAGGGTATCATGGGTCTTTCCAAGATTCAGCATGGTCTTGATAAAGTTTTTGCCGTTTACGCCAAATACCCAGGCAATACGGACAATATAATATTTATCCGTATATTTTTCTACTGCCAGTTCCCCTTCATACTTTGTCTGTCCATAAACATTCAGCGGTTTTACCACCGGGTCGTCCGGCTCCCAGGGACGGGTGCCTTCTCCGTCAAACACATAATCTGTACTGAGATAAATCAGGGGAATATCCAGCTCTCCGCACATTTTTGCAATGTTTTCAGTTCCCAGAGCGTTGACCCTGCGGCACATTTCCACCTGATCCTCTGCTGCATCCACAGCTGTCCAGGCTGCACAGTGCACCATTTTGTCCGGGCGGACTTCCTCCATGACTCTGCGTACTGCCGCTTCATCTGTGATATCCATTTCCTCCACATCCACGCCAACGCCTTCATATCCCCGTTTCGCCAGCTCATTCATCACATCGTGGCCAAGCTGTCCCTTTACTCCTGTGACTAATACCTTCATTGATAAGTCCTCCTTATATCCTTTTCAGTGAAAAATCCTGGCTTTTCAAGGTCAGATTCGGATTATAATAGGGATCTCCGTCCCTCATGATATCCGGCCAGCGTCTTTCAAAAATCTGAATTTCCTTATTAAATCTTGCAACCTTTTCCGGCGTATCCTCCAGACCTCTGGATTTGGATTCATAATGATACAGCTCTGCATAAGGATTATACACGATCAGATAGCCTGCACTTCTCAGCTTCATACAGAAATCAATGTCATTAAAGGCAACTGCCAGTTCCTCAGTAAGACCTCCCACCTGGTCAAAAGCCGAACGCTTCACCATCATACAGGCTGCTGTCACCGCACTGTAATCCTGTGCGCAGATGATCCTGTGGCAGTATCCTGTGGTTCCTCTTGGCTGCAGCACAAAGCAGTGTCCTGCAATGCCGCCGAATCCGATCACAACACCTGCGTGCTGGATAGTATCATCTTCATAATACATCCTTGCCCCTACCGCTCCTACATCGCTTCTCATACAGTAGCCCAGAAGCTGCTCCAGACAGTCTTCATTGATAATTTCCGTATCATTGTTCAAAAGAAGGATATATTCGCCCTTTGCAAATGTGGCTCCATAATTATTGATCGCAGAATAATTAAACTCTCTGTCCCAGTACACCACATGAGCCTTTGGATTTTCTGCCTCCAGTTTTTTGTAGAACTGGAAGGTTTCCTCTTCTGTACTGTTGTTTTCCACAATAATATACTCGTAATTCCGGTAGGTGGATTTCTGATCTATAGAATCTATGCACCGTTTCAGATCCTCTGTATGGTCCTTATTAGGGATGATAATGGAGATCAGCGGATCATGATCCCGGATAAATCTGGTACGGTAAAGTCCCAGAAATTCTCCCTGGAGAACCTCTGCCTGAATCCCTGTTCTCTTATAATGCTCCTCAATAGCGCGTTTTCCTGCTTCAAATGCATAAGTCTTGCTTTCCGGATTTTCAGCTGTGGAATCCTCATGGCAGCGCCAGTGATAAAGGATCTTTGGAATATGAAAGATTTCCTCCGGCTTCACCGCCTCGATACAACGGAAAATAAAGTCATAATCCTGGGCTCCGTCAAATTCACTGCGGAGCATTCCCACTTCCTGGATCACGTTTTTGTCCACCACAAAAAGATGGCAGATATAGTTGACCGTACAAAGCAGATCCGGATTGTAGTCCGGTTTGAAATGCGGCTGGAAAAACTTGTGTCCGTCCATGGACATTTTGTCCTCGTCCGAATAAAGGATCCTTGTCTGCTTTTTCTCATTAAGAGCTTTCACGCACTCAAACAGAGCGTTTGGGGTCAGTTCGTCGTCATGATCGGCAAATGCGATATAGTCTCCGGAAGCTGCCTGGATTGCCGCGTTGGTATTCTCTGAAATCTGCAGCTGCTTTTCATTATGGATTACCCGGATTCTTTCATCAGAAGCCTCCAGGCTTTCCAGAAGCTTCCGGATAGGAGAATCTTCTCCGCTTCCGTCAGAAAGACAAAGCTCCCAGTTGGTATAAGTCTGGGCTTTTACTGTGTCTACCAGCTGACGGAGATATTTTTCCGGTGTCTTATATAGAGG
>URWL01000154.1 GCA_900551465.1 uncultured Blautia sp.
ATTTTTAAATCCCCCCGATGAAAAAAGTGTGTGGAAATTCCACACCAGGTAATACTATATCAGAAGTAAGGAAGCGATTCAACTAATAAAAATGGGAGATTAATCAGAAAACAGCACAAAAACACTTATGAATTTTCGTGCAATATTCTGATTTTGTGATTAGTGAAAAAATAAACTTGCAAGGATCTTCTAAATATGATAATATTCCATTCAAAGAAAAGGGAGTAGCGGCCATGAATGAAAACGAGATTGTTTTTCAGAAAGTGGTACATATTTGCGTCAGTACGGTATCTGAATTATCATAATGATATCCGCGATATGAAGTAAGCAGCAAGACTTTTGTTTTGAGGCAGAATATGATCTGTCCGAAATGAAAGTCTTTTTCTTTTCTTTAAACATCAGAAAAGCCCTGGAAGGACATATCTGAACCTCAGAAAAGATATATCTGTATGTTCGAAAGAAAGGGCAGCAAGGAGGATGCAGATGGAGGAATTTAATACTAACAGTATGAATATGAAAAAAAAATGGTCCCCCAGAAAACCAAAAGCAGGAAAGCATATAAAAAAAGCAGCAGTCATTGCGGCGTCTGTGGCAGTAGTGGGACTGCTTGCAACCGATTGTACCTACCAGATCCAGGAACAGGAGCAGGCTGTACTGTCTACATTGGGAGTTCCCAAGGCAGTAACGGAAACAGGACTTCATTTTAAGCTGCCGCTGATCCAGAAGGTACATAAGGTAAATACCACCATTCAGGGCTTTCCGATCGGGTACAATCAGCAGAATAATGATGTGGTGGCAGACGAAGGGATCATGATCACTTCAGATTATAATTTCATTGATGTGGATTTCTTTGTGGAGTACAGGATTACAGAGCCGGTGAAATATCTTTATACGTCTCAGCAGCCGGAGGAGATTCTGAAAAGTATTTCCCAGAGCTGCATACGTACGGTGATCGCCAGCTATACAGTGGATGACGTCCTTACAACAGGAAAAAGTGAGATCCAGGCAAAGATCAAGGATATGATCATGAAAAAAATGGAAGAGCAGGATGTGGGAATTCAGCTGGTGAATATTACCATACAGGATTCCGAGCCGCCTACACAGGAAGTTATGAAAGCGTTTAAAGCTGTTGAGACAGCGAAACAGGGAAAAGAAACAGCAGTCAATAATGCAAACAAATACAGAAACGAGAAGCTTCCGGAAGCTGAGGCACAGGCAGACCAGATTGTTCAGGATGCAGAAGCCCAGAAGCAGGTGCGTATCAACGAAGCTGAGGCAGAGGTGGCAAGATTTAATGCCATGTATGAGGAATATGTAAAAAATCCTACAGTGACCAAACTCCGTATGTTTTATGAAACCATGGAGGATGTACTTCCGGGTATGAAGATTGTGATTGATAATGGTGACGGTACGCAGAAGGTTCTTCCTCTGGATTCCTTTACCGGAGACGGCGGACAGGAAGCAGAAAATGGACAGAGTGCAGAGGAGCCTTTGCAGACTCAGGATGGGACAACAGATGTTCAGACAACTCAGGGAGGTGAATAAATACTATGAAAAAGAAAAAAGTTCTCATAGGTATTGCCGGAGTTTTTGTATTTGCAGCAGCTCTTACATCAATTACGGTAACAAAGCAAAATGAATATAAGCTGATCCGTCAGTTTGGAAAGGTGCAGCGCGTCATCGATAAGCCGGGTATCAGTCTCAGGATACCGGTGGTGGAAACTACAGCAACATTGCCAAAGCAGACGCTTCTTTACGATTTGGCACCATCTGATGTTATCACAAGAGACAAGAAGACTATGATCACAGACAGCTATGTGATCTGGAGGATCTCTGATCCATTGAAATTTGCAAGGACACTGAATTCTTCCATTGAAAATGGAGAAAGCCGTATCAATACAGCTGTATATAATGCAACAAAAAATGCCATCAGCAGCATGTCTCAGGACGAAGTGATCACAAGCCGGGATGGAGAACTTGCAGAAATGGTTATGGGATCTGTGGAAAACAACATGGAGCAGTACGGGATTTCTGTAATGCTGTTTGATACCAAGCAGCTGGATCTTCCTGATGATAATAAGGAAGCTGTTTATGAACGGATGGTTTCCGAAAGAGATAACATTGCAGCTACCTATACGGCGCAGGGTAATTCAGAGGCCAAGGTGATCAGAAACACTACTGACAAAGAGGTTGCCATTCAGATTTCTGAGGCAAAGAAAAAAGCAGAAATTCTGGAAGCAGAAGGCGAGCAGGAATATATGAAGATTCTTGCCAGTGCTTACGGGGAAGAGGGAAGAAGCGATTTCTATTCATTTGTAAGAAGTCTTGATGCTTTGAAGAATTCTATGAAGGGTGAAGATAAGACTGTGATCCTTTCCGCAGATTCTCCGATCGCTCAGATCTTCCAGGGGAATTCCGGAACAGTGGAATAAAGAGGCAGGAAACTGTGATATTATAAATAATAAAGGGACAGCAGGAACCGGAACGTGGAAACGGGAAGGTACCTGCTGTTTTTAATATTTTTGTATTATTTTAAAAAAATCAAAAAAATACTTGCAATCCGTATACTTTGGTGCTACACTATAATGCGAACGCGCTATGAGTGCGTCCGTAACTGCAGATTCAAGTCGAAACTACGAGAGGAGGATTTCCAGTGAAAGTAAGATCATCTGTAAAACCGATCTGTGAGAAATGCAAGATCATCAAAAGAAAAGGATCTATCAGAGTAATCTGTGAAAATCCAAAACACAAACAGCGCCAGGGCTAATGCCGGTAGTTTGTGAAACGTGCGGCTGCAGTTTGATACACCCGGAAGGGTTGTTCGGACTGTTTGAATTTTTTATCAAAGCATGTATTGCCTAATACCGAGAGGCAACAGCAGCTTAACCAGCTGCAATTTCGGAAAGGCTGTCTTACGCCAAAGACGGCTGGGTGTTTTACCGAGGCACCCCAATTAGGAAACTAGAAACAGGAAGCATATCTGGAGATTCACCCCATTTCACCTTGCGGGAGCAAGTGGTGTACACAGAAGGCTTTCAAAACAGAAAATGGAGGAAACAGTACATGGCTCGTATAGCTGGTGTAGACTTACCAAGAGAAAAACGTATTGAAATCGGCCTTACCTATATTTATGGTATCGGCAGACCAAGCGCAGACAAAATCCTTGCGCAGGCAAATGTAAATCCTGACACACGTGTCAGAGATCTTACTGATGATGAAGTAAAGAGAATCAGCGCTGTCATTGATGAAACAATGATGGTAGAAGGTGATCTTCGTCGTGAAATCGCTCTGAATATCAAGAGACTGCAGGAAATCGGATGCTACAGAGGAATCCGTCATCGTAAAGGACTTCCGGTTCGTGGTCAGAAGACTAAGACTAATGCAAGAACACGCAAAGGTCCGAAGAGAACAGTAGCAAACAAGAAAAAATAATTCGTAACATATAGTATATTTCAAATAAAGGAAAGCGTAGGTTAGTTTTAAAATGGCAAAAGCAACCAGAAAAACGACAACAAAACGTCGTGTCAAGAAAAACGTTGAACACGGACAGGCACATATCCAGTCTTCTTTCAATAACACAATCGTTACTCTGACTGATAGCGAAGGAAACGCTCTTTCATGGGCAAGTGCCGGTGGTCTGGGATTTAGAGGTTCAAGGAAATCTACTCCTTATGCAGCGCAGATGGCAGCAGAGACTGCAACAAAAGCTGCTCTTATCCATGGATTAAAAACTGTTGATGTTATGGTAAAAGGACCGGGATCAGGCCGTGAAGCTGCAATTCGTGCACTTCAGGCATGTGGTCTTGAAGTAACAAGTATCCGTGACGTAACACCGGTTCCGCATAACGGATGCCGTCCACCAAAACGCAGAAGAGTCTAATTAAGGAGGAAGCTTGAAATGGCAGTAAACAGAGTGCCTGTACTGAAAAGATGCAGATCCCTTGGTCTGGATCCAATTTACTTAGGAATTGATAAAAAATCCACAAGACAGTTAAAACGTGCAAACAGAAAAATGTCTGAGTACGGTTTACAGTTAAGAGAAAAACAGAAAGCAAAATTCATCTACGGTGTTCTTGAGAAACCTTTCCGTAACTACTACAAGAAAGCAGACAGAATGCCGGGCCAGACAGGTGAAAACCTGATGGTTATGCTTGAGACAAGACTTGATAACGTGATCTTCCGTATGGGATTTGCAAGAACAAGACGTGAAGCTCGTCAGATCGTTGACCACAAGCACGTACTTGTAAACGGTAAATGTGTAAACATTCCGTCTTACCTTGTAAAAGCCGGAGACACAATCGAGATCAAAGAAAAATGCAAAGGTTCCGAAAGATACAAAGGAATCCTGGAAGTAACAGGCGGAAGACTTGTTCCGGAGTGGCTTGATGTAAATCAGGATGCTCTCAGCGGAACTGTAAAAGAGCTTCCAAACAGAGAAGTAATTGATGTACCTGTAGACGAGATGCTTATCGTCGAGCTGTACTCTAAGTAAAGCATAGAAGTTAAGGTGCAACTGAGCTTTTATGCGATCCCCAAACAATGCCAAGGCATAGTTTGGGGATACTACATTAAAAGTATGACGCAGCTTTCCAGAAGGAGGGAGCCTTATAGTGTTTGATTTTAATAAACCAAAAATCGAAATTACCGAAATATCCGAAGATAAGAAATTTGGCAGATTCGTAGTGGAACCGCTGGAAAGAGGTTATGGTACTACCCTTGGCAATTCTCTCAGAAGAATTATGCTGTCTTCCCTCCCGGGAGCAGCTGTAAGCCAGGTGAAGATCGATGGCGTACTGCATGAATTCAGTTCTATCCCAGGTGTAAAAGAGGACGTTTCAGAGATTATCATGAATCTGAAAAGCCTTGCGATCAAAAATACAAGCTCTGACAATGAACCAAAGACCGCATACATTGAGTGTGAGGGAAAAGGTGTTGTGACAGCTGCTGATATCCAGACAGATCAGGATATTGAGATCATGAACCCGGATCAGGTTATCGCAACTCTGAATGGCGGTAAGGACTGCAGACTTGCTATGGAACTTACCATTACCAGAGGACGTGGATATGTAAGTGCTGATAAAGGGAAAACAGATGACATGCCTATTGGCGTTATTGCTGTAGATGCCATCTATACACCGGTTGACAGAGTGAATATGGTTGTAGAAAACACCCGTGTAGGTCAGGTGACAGACTATGATAAGCTGACACTTGATGTATTCACAAACGGTACTCTGGACCCGGATGAGGCAGTCAGCCTTGCTGCAAAAGTATTAAGTGAACATTTAAGCCTGTTCATTGATCTTTCTGAAAATGCGAAGACCGCTGAGGTCATGATCGAAAAAGAAGACAATGAGAAGGAAAAAGTCCTGGAAATGAGCATTGACGAGCTTGAGCTGTCTGTTCGTTCCTATAACTGCCTGAAGAGAGCAGGAATCAATACAGTAGAGGAGCTGTGCAACAGAACTTCTGAAGATATGATGAAAGTTCGTAACCTTGGACGCAAGTCTTTAGAAGAAGTTCTTGCAAAACTGAAAGAACTGGGCCTGCAGCTTCAGCCTACAGAGGAGTAAAATACTTCTAGTTTATAATATTACAGCGGGGTGCCAAAGCATCAGGGCAGTAAGACCGAACAAGCGTGTT
>URWL01000155.1 GCA_900551465.1 uncultured Blautia sp.
CTGAGCAGGCAGAGCAGATGCTGGAGAAATCTTTTTATGGCGAACTGTGCCGGGAGGCTCTGAACAAGGGGAGTATCTGCCATGGAGAATACAACCAGCATAATGTACGGATACTGAAAAATGAAGCAGGAGTGACGGGATTTTCACATTGGTGCTTTGGAATACAGGCAGGAGATCTTTATCGGTTTATGCGTAAAATCATGGAAAAATACAACT
Source organism: uncultured Blautia sp. (assembly GCA_900551465.1). Classification (GTDB taxonomy): domain Bacteria; phylum Bacillota; class Clostridia; order Lachnospirales; family Lachnospiraceae; genus Blautia_A. The sequence continues at coordinate 217 of URWL01000155.1, forward strand.
GGAATCAGGAACTGTCAGAGGAAATGCTGAAAGCGTATTGTGAGATCAGTGCTCTTTCCAAAGAGGAAAAAGAATATTTGAAGATTCGTTTTTCATATCCTGACAAATTCTGGAAAATTTCTAATTATTATTATACGCATAATAAAGCCTGGATTTCGGAAAAAAACACAGAAAAGCTTAAGATGCTTATCCGTCAAAGAGAAAAATGGGATAGATTCTGCAAAGAATGCTTCAGATAAAAGGCGGTTCGTACTTCCCTTTTTCGGAAAACAGGTGTATAATCAAAGCTATAAACTGTTCGTACTACGGACGCAAAAAAACAAGACACATAGGGAGGTATAGCGGTATGGATTACAGAGAAGTATATGAGCAGTGGCTTGCAAACCCATACTTCGATGAAGCAACCAAGGAAGAGCTGAAAAACATCGCAGAAGAAGAAAATGAAATAAAAGAACGTTTCTACATGGATCTTGAATTCGGTACAGCAGGTCTGCGCGGAATCATCGGCGCAGGAACAAACCGCATGAATATTTATGTAGTAAGAAGAGCAACTCAGGGACTTGCCAATTATATTGCAAAGGTTGACAAAAAATCTCAGGGAGTGGCAATTGCATACGATTCTCGTAATATGTCTCCTGAATTTGCGCAGGAAGCAGCTCTTTGCCTGGCAGCAAATGGAATCAAGGCATATATCTTTGAATCCTTAAGACCTACACCGGAGCTGTCCTTTGCAGTCCGCCATCTGGGATGTATCGCAGGTATTAACGTGACAGCCAGTCACAATCCGCCGGAATATAATGGTTACAAGGTTTACTGGGAGGACGGCGCTCAGATCACTCCGCCTCATGACAGCGGTATCATGGGAGAGGTTAAGGCAATCTCTGACTGGAATACAGTTAAGACTATGGACAAGGCTGAGGCAGAAAAAGCAGGTCTTTATGAAGTAATCGGACAGAATATTGACGATGCCTACATGGAAGAACTGAAAAAACAGGTGATCCACCATGATGCTATTAAGGCAGAAGGCAAAAATCTGAAGATCGTTTACACACCTCTTCACGGAACAGGAAATATTCCGGCAAGAAGAATCCTGAAAGAACTTGGATTTGAAAATGTATATGTTGTAAAAGAGCAGGAGCTTCCAGACGGTAATTTCCCAACTGTCAGCTATCCGAACCCGGAGGCGGCAGAAGCATTTGAGCTTGGTCTGAAACTGGCAAAAGAGATCGATGCCGATCTTGTACTTGCTACAGACCCGGATGCAGACCGTCTGGGCGTACGTGTAAAAGATAAAAACGGAGAATATCATGATCTTACCGGAAATATGTCAGGATGTCTCCTTGCAAATTATGAAATCGGTCAGCGCAAGGCTGTAAACGGAAGCCTTCCGGAGGATGGAGCCCTTATTAAGACGATCGTTACCAGCAATCTGGCTGATGCCATCGCAAAAGGATACGGTGTGAACCTGATCGAAGTTCTTACTGGTTTCAAATTCATCGGACAGCAGATCCTTGGATTTGAAAACAGCGGAAAGGGAACATATCTTTTCGGATTTGAGGAGAGCTATGGCTGCCTGATCGGTACATATGCAAGAGATAAGGATGCTATTGTGGCAACTATGGCGCTTTGCGAGGCTGCAGCATACTATAAGACTCAGGGCAAGACTCTGTGGGATGCAATGATCGAAATGTATGAACAGTATGGATATTATAAAGATGATATCAAATCTGTTACATTGAAAGGTATCGAAGGACTCCAGAAGATCCAGGAGATCATGGATACACTCAGGAAGAATCCTCCGGCAGAATTTGCCGGATACAAAGTAGTATCAGTAAGAGACTACAAAAAAGATACAATCACAGATCTGGCAACAGGAGAGGTAAGACCGACTGGCCTTCCGAACTCCAATGTTCTTTATTACGATCTGACTGATGATGCATGGGTATGCGTACGTCCTTCCGGTACAGAGCCAAAAGTAAAATTCTACTATGGCGTAAAGGGAACTTCTCTTGAAGATGCAGACCAGAGGTCAGCAGTTATGGGCGAGGCTGTCCTTGCTATGGTAAATGCAATGATGTAACAGTGGTGAGATATGGAAGTATTTGATGAATTTATGGAAGTAGTCAGGGCAGTGAGAAAAAACTGCCCCTGGGATAAAGCTCAGACTCATGAAAGCCTGAAACCTTATCTGGTCAATGAAACAAATGAGCTTTTGGAAGGAATCGACCGTCTGAAAAATGAAAATGACAGCGAAAACCTTTGTGAGGAACTGGGTGATGTGCTGTTTCAGGTAGCGCTTCACAGTGTCATTGCCCAGGAAGAAGGTCTTTTTACGATTGAAGATGTGATTTCAGGAATATCCTCAAAAATGCAGTTTCGTCATCCGAAAATTTTTTCTCCGGAAGACAAAGAAGCGGTAAAGCTTACCTGGGATGAACTGAAAAAAAAGGAAAAAGAACAAAGATCGAAAACACGCTGAATGTGGCGCTGATGCAAGGTTTTTAGCGCAAAAAACCTTGACAATCCATAGGAAAAGGTATATAAATAGAAGATAGCGTGTGATTGACAGGAAGCATAACGCGATAATAAAGAAAGAGAGCATTTTATAGGAGGAAACACCATGAATAAAACAGAATTAGTAGCAGCAATGGCGAAAGAGACAAATCTTTCCAGGAAAGATGTAGAAGCAGTTCTGAAATCTTTCACCGATGTTGTAGCATCTGAGCTCAAGAAGGGTGGTAAAATCCAGCTGGTTGGATTTGGCACCTTTGAAGTAAGCGAGAGAGCTGCAAGAGAGGGAAGAAATCCTCATACTGGTGAAACCATGAAAATCGAAGCTTCCAAAGCACCGAAATTCAAAGCAGGCAAAGCTTTAAAGGATCTTGTAAACGATAAATAATGTGCGTGCAAAAGGGGGGACAGTTTTGTTCCCCCTTATTTTATGTAATCGGAGGTAATTATGCGTTTAGATAAATATTTAAAGGTATCTCGTCTGATCAAAAGAAGAACTGTGGCAAATGAGGCCTGTGACGCAGGACGAGTTTTTCTGAATGAAAAACCTGCCCGGGCATCTGCTGCTGTAAAGGCAGGCGATATGATTGAGATCCAGTTTGGAGGAAAGAGCGTTAAGGTTGAAGTCCTGGATGTAAAAGAGACTGTCCGTAAAGAAGATGCAGAAAATATGTTTCGATATCTGTAAAAGAGAAGTCTATTTGACATGATCATTTCATAGATTGGTTAGGGAAAGATATGGCGGGAGGCGGGCTTTCTGGAAGAGAAAAAAATGCCACAAACTCATAATCTGACTCTTGGAAATCGTCAGGAAGGTACGGTTACAGGGGTTCGGGATATCCAGTCTTTTAATGAAAGCGAGATACTGTTTGCAACAGAAGCCGGAAAAATGTCAATAAAAGGAGAAAGGCTCCATGTAAAGCGTCTGAATCTTGAAAAAGGGGAAGCTGATATTGAGGGAGAAGTAAACAGTATTACGTATTTATCAAAAAGTACAGAAAAGAAAGAAGAATCTCTGCTGAAGCGGATGTTTCGGTAAATTATGAGCGGCTATATGGAATATGAGCTGCTCCTGTTTCTTTTATCGGCAGGAATGGGAGCAGTCCTTTGCCTGTGCTATGAGTTTTTGGCTGCTTTGAGAAATCTTATTCCTCATTCCCGAACAGCAGTGTCGGTAGAGGATCTGATTTACTGGACGGCAGCAGGGATTTTCATTTTTATTGTTGTCTACAGAACCAACCAGGGGATATTAAGATTTTTTCTGCTTTTAGGTAATGTTTTCGGAGCATGGCTGTGCAGTTTTACAGCAGGTCCTTTATTTCGTAAAATGATCCGGTTTGCCTGTGGAATACCTGTGAATTTTGTAAAAAGTTCTATAAAGAGGTTGCTATTTCTTATTAGAAGATGTAATATTTTAGTGTATAAGCACCAGACTTTGCGTAAAAAGCATTTTTTGGAAAAGAAGAGGATCATTCAGTTTGAAAAAATCAAAAAAAAGAAAAAATAAAAAAAGAATAGCAAATAATTATCTCGGTATGGCTGTGATCTCAATGGTTGTTCTCCTGCTTCTTGCAGGCCTGGCTATGCAGAGTCAAAATCTCCGGAACAGGATTGCCTACTATGATGCGCAGGCTGCCGAACTGGAGCAGCAGATCCAGGATGAAAAAGAACGGACAGAAGAAATAGATAACCGTAAGGAATACATGCAGACAGACGAGTATGCCGCAGAAGTTGCCAGAGACAGACTGGGACTTGTAAAGGATAATGAGACGGTATTTGAAGAAGAAAAATAACTCGTATTTTGGTGAAAAATTTTTGGATACAGTCGTCGTGGTTTGACAGATATTTTATAGCCTGCCCCTTATAATAAACACTTGATGAAGTGTGCAGGGGGGAGGCGAAATATGCAGGAATGGATGATTGCCATGCTCGTGATCAGTATGCTGCTGATTTTGCGGGACATGGCAAAAACTATTTTGGCAGGTCATATGCACAAAAAGAAGAATCGGTATGAGTTCTGCGAAAATCATCCCCAAAAAGATAAGGTGGTACGATATGCTGATTCTTTTCAGAAACTGGCGGATACTTTTTATGGGATGCCCTATCGCAAGGAGTACCTTAGCAGCGGACAGATCGAAAAAATCCTGCAGGATACAACGGAAGATATGTGCAGCAGATGTTATCATAAAGAAATCTGCTGGGGACAAAATACAGAAACTATGAAAAAAGGCGGAGAAGCCCTTATCCGTGCTATTGAAGAGGGGAATGAAGAAGAGGAAGAAGCTGTTCGATGCCGTCTGGCAGAGCTGTGCTGTCATTCCGTGCAGTATCTGGAGATTGTCAGAGAAAACTTTTTGAAAGAAAAGCAGAATCTTATATGGAGCAATCGAATGATCGAGAACCGTCTGGCAGTAGCACAGCAGCTGACGGAAACTGCCAGGATCATGGGGACAGTGGCAGAGGATCTTTATGATATCTCTCCGGCAGAGCCTGATCTTCAGGATAATTTGAAAAAAATACTAAAAAAGAAGCATATTCTTTTGAAAAACACCTGGGTGATGGACAAAGTAGAAGGAAGAAGACAGATGTTCCTTACCATGAAAACAAAAAATGGAAAGTGTGTTTCTGTTACAGAGATTGCAAGGATGCTGTCCGGGCTTTGCGAATGTGCAATGACATCTGCCCAGGACAGCCGGTGTATTGTTAATAATGAATATCATACCGTCCATTTTGTAGAAGATGTCAGTTATCAGGTTATATACGGCGCTTCCAAGCTGACCAGGGAAGAAGAAAAAATTTCAGGCGACAATTATATCTTCAGTCAGAACGAAGGCGGAAGATTTGTTATGTGTCTGTCTGATGG
>URWL01000156.1 GCA_900551465.1 uncultured Blautia sp.
CAGTATGATCTGAAGCAGCGGCATGTTCTTGTAGATCAGATAAACATTGTTTCTGGAAGAATATCTGGTCTTGAACTGATTATAGCGTGACCCGCTTGTGCCGCTTCCTACATGATAAACAACTGCTTCCGGAGCATACCAGTTTTCATATCCGCATATCCGCGCCCGATATCCAATATCTGTATCCTCCAGATATGCAAAATGTTCTTCATCAAAATACCCGATCTTTTCAAAAATCTTTTTTCTGTAAATGGCAGCTCCGCCGCAGGCAGCAAATATCTGTTCTTCTTTTTCATAGGCATGGATATCTTTGCCTTTACCTCTTGCAAAAGACCATCCGAGGGCACAATAGTAATTTCCGGCATCATCGATCTTATCTCTGTCGTGATACTGTACCATTCGAGCCGCACAGGAAAAAGCATTTTTATGCCGCCGGATGGCTGCAAGCATCTGCTCCACAAAATCCGCTTCCACCTCTGTATCGTTGTTCAGAAGCAGAACATATGGTGCCTTTGCCGCACGGATTCCCTCATTGACTGCTCTGCAGAAGCCAAAATTTTCTGTAAGCTCTATAATGTGAACCCATGGATAGTTTCCCGCCACAAAAGAGCAGCTTCCGTCTGTAGATCCATTGTCCACAAAAATAACTTCAAAATTTCTTGCAGTCTGCCCTTCCAGACTTCCCAGAACACTGTCCAGAAAAGCAATCCCATTAAAATTCGGTATTACCACCGATACTTCCATATATCCTCCTTATTGCTTCCTGCCCATTCCCGGAAGAGGCCGAAGCGAATAATTCCATTTTGTCAAAGACAGATTCTTATTATAATAAGGATCTCCTTTTTTCAGGATGTCGATCCACTGGCATCGCATATACTCAATTTCTTCCTGAAACCGTCTTACCTTTTCTGTACTGTCCTCCGCCCCTCTTGTTTTTGATTCCATATGATACAGCTGCACATAAGGATCATAAACAATCAGCTTTTCATTTTTTCTTACTTTCAGACAGAGATCAACATCATTAAATGCTACTGCCAGTTTTTCCGTAAAGCCTCCTGCTTCCTCAAAAGCTGTTCTTTTCATCATCATGCATGCTGCTGTTACAGCGCTCATATCCTGAAGAATAGATGCTTTGTGAAGATATCCTGTTCTATTGGCCGGCATATCCACAAACATATGTCCGGCAATCCCTCCAATACCAATAACACAGCCTGCATGCTGGATAGTATTGTCCGGGTAGATCAGTTTCACGCCTACCGCACCAACTTCCGGACGCTGACAGACACCAAGCATTTCCTTGATCCATCCAGGTGTAATGATCTTTACATCATTATTCAGGAAAATAAGATATTCTCCCCGGGCATGACTGACTCCATAATTGTTGATAGCCGAATAGTTAAATTCCTTTTTCCAGCGTAACAGACGGATCCTGGGATCCTGGGACAGTTCCTTATAATATTGAAAGATTTCTTCTGTGGTACTGTTGTTTTCTACTATGATGATCTCATAATTTTCATATTCTGTTTTTTTTCGGATGGATTCAATACAGTCCTTTAATGTTTCTTTTTCATCCTTGTTGGGAATAATGATCGAAACAAGAGGATTTCCCTGAACCGGATATTTTACCCGGAAAAATCCCAGATCCGGCGTATGAGTGACCACGCCTTCTGTATCAGTCCGCTGCAGATGGGCTTCTATCGCTCTTTTTCCGGCATCAAAGGCATACATCTTGCTGGCAGGATTATCTGCTGTAGATGCCTTATGGGTGCGCCAGTGATAAAGGATTTCCGGAATATGTCCTACTCTTCGTGCCGTTTCAACACACCGGAAAATAAAATCATGATCCTGCGCTCCGTCAAATTCCTGACGGAACCCGCCTGCTTTTTTCACAACCGAACGCCTTACTACAAAAAAATGACAGATATAATTATTCGATCTCAAAAGATCCAGATTAAAGTCCGGTTTCAGATGAGGCTGAAAATGCTCATCCAGCTCTGTTGTGACTTTGTCTTCATCTGTATATACAGCATCTAACTCTCTGTCAGCCTCAAGCGCCTTTACCACCTCATAAAGAGCGTTCGGAGCAAGAAGGTCATCATGATCCAGCAGACCCACAAATTCCCCTTCCGCCATTTCAAGAGCCGCATTTGTATTTCCGGCAATTCCTTTATTTTCAGTCAGTTCACTGACACGGATACGGGAATCCTTTTTCATGTATTCTTCCAGGATACCTTTCATAACCGTATCCTCCGGACTGCCGTTTGCAATACAAAGCTCCCAGTTGGAATAAGTCTGTGCCAGAAGAGATTTCATCATCTGTATCAGAAATGTCTCCGGAGTACGAAAAGCCGGAACTGCCACACTGATCAGAGGTTCATAAGTAAAACGATGTTTTCTCTGTTTTTCCAGTTCCGATTCATCCGGAACATAGGCTTCATACCATGGCCCGTAGGGAACCTCTTCCGGTTCAAATCTTTCATGAAGACGGATCCAGAATTCTTTCGGTCCATAATGCCTGAGATAACGAAATCCTTTCTTTATTGTATATGGGTTTAATTTTTTCAGCATACGGTTCCATTGGATCCGTCCTGCTTTTTCTTTTTTATTCATTGTCAAACCTCGGTTTATCGCCTGTTTTTGCGTGTTTTTCCATAGAATCCGGGTTTATTTTATCATTCTGTCCCGAGTTTTGCAAGGCTGAACGTGTGTATCAGTAAACCACCCCTTACAAAAGTATTGAATTACCGTGTAAAATGGGATATGATAAGTTTTGTAAAACTTTAAATCCAGATTCTTTACAGGAGTAAAATTTATGAAAATAAAGAACTTATTCATTGGTCTTCTGGCCCTTGGCACAGTTTTTTCTCTGATCCTCCAGACACCTGTCCGGGCAGCAGAAGCAGCCTCCGGGATCACTACCAATTCTATCTCCGGCTGGCCTCAAGGAAATGACATCACCTCTGCTGCCGCTGTGGTAATGGAAGAATCCACAGATACTGTTATCTATGCCAAAAACATGGATCAGCAGCTTTTTCCCGGAAGTACGGTAAAAGTAATGACCACCCTTCTTGCCCTGGAAAACAGTCAGCTCACTGACCAGGTGACCATGACAGCCACCGGAGTTTCCGGTGTTACAGACGGCGGCGCCAATATTTCTGCACAGCTGGATGAGGTATTCACCATGGAACAGTGCCTGCATGCTATTATGCTGGCCTCTGCCAATGACATTGCGCTTCAGGTTGCTGAACATCTTGGAGGCTCTGTTGAAGGATTTGTCCAGATGATGAACACAAAAGCGGCAGAGCTTGGCTGTACCAATACAATCTTTACCAATCCTACAGGACTTCCTGACGAAAACCAGCATACTACTGCCCACGATATGGCGCTGATCATGCAGGCAGCCATGGAAAATGAAACCTTCCGCACCATTGCAGGTACACTTTCCTATACCATCACTGCCACCAATGTTTCCGGCGGCGACCGTGTACTGACCAACAAATTTGCTATGATCAATGCCGCTGACCCTGCCTATTATCAGTTTTGTATAGGAGGACGTGAAGGATATACCGAAGCATCCGGAAGTACACTGGTCTGCGGTGCAGAAAAAAACGGAGTGACATTGATTGCAGTTGTTCTGCAGGGCGCTTCGGGCACCACAGCTTCTGAAGCAGGGGCGCTTCTCAATTATGGATTTGATAACTTTCAGATGATTTCTCTGGGGGATACTGATTTTAACATGATCTCCGGTGGAAATGTATATGTTCCCGTCGGGGCAGCCACAGACAGTCTGGTCACCAAAGACGGCGCTGTAGAAAACGGTCAGTATACACGCCAGTATTTCTTTGGAGAGGCTCCGGTTGGAACTGCTGTTATGGCAGCAGTCCAGGAACAGGATACTACACTGATCGATGAAAGCCAGAAGAACCTGAAGGCTGCACAGGATTTCTCCCAGAAGCATACAGAAATCCCTTATTATCTTATTGCCGGCGGCGGACTCCTGGTGATTTTATTCCTGGTCTTTATGATCGTAAAAATTGCAAAGTCATAAAAATCATAAATTTTCTGTAAAACTTTTAAAAATAAATCTTGAAAACAAACTGCTCATACTGTACAATACACTTGATATAGGGGAGTAGTCAGCACTGTCCGGTGCGATTAAGTCAACAGCATGAGCCTCTGGCTCTGGCTTAATCTATACCTTTTTAATTCTGGTATACGACAAGACCTGTGTTCCTTTTTTTGCGGGACACAGGTCTTTTTTACTGGAAATCTGTTGACAGTCAGACAGACAGTCCCGTGAAAATAATTAGGAGGAATCTGTATGGACTTTTTAATTTCCGGCATCACATCTATCACCCCCCAGCAGATCGTCATGTATGTGATCGGAGCCATTCTTATCTGGCTTGCTATCAATAAAGATCTGGAACCGGTACTGCTCCTGCCGCTGGGATTCGGAGCAATTCTTGTAAACCTTCCTGCTTCCGGTGTACTGAACCAGACACTGGAAGGAATCGGAGAAACTAACGGTATCATCGAATGGCTCTTCAATGTAGGGATCGAAGCTTCTGAGGCAATGCCGCTTCTTCTGTTCATCGGAATCGGCGCAATGATCGACTTTGGTCCTCTGCTTTCCAATCCGAAGCTGTTCCTGTTCGGAGCTGCCGCTCAGTTTGGTATCTTCGCAGCTATCGTTGTTGCATGCTGCCTTGGTTTCGACTTAAAGGATGCTGCTTCTATCGGTATCATCGGAGCTGCCGACGGCCCGACTTCCATTCTGGTATCTCAGGTCCTTGGCTCCAATTATATCGGACCTATCGCGGTAGTCGCCTATTCGTACATGGCTCTGGTGCCAATCATCCAGCCTATGGTCATCAAGCTGCTCACAACAAAAAAAGAGCGCTGCATCCATATGGAATATAAACCGGCAACTGTTTCCAAAAAAGCAAAGATCATCTTCCCGATCGTGGTTACTTTCATCGCCGGACTGGTTGCACCAATGTCTGTATCTCTGGTAGGCTTCCTGATGTTCGGTAACCTGCTTCGTGAATGCGGTGTTCTGAATAATCTGTCTGATACCGCACAGAATGTTCTGTCTAACCTGGTTTCCCTTCTTCTGGGAATCACCATTGCATTCAGCATGAAAGCCGATACCTTTGTAAATAAGGAAACTCTTCTGATCATGCTCATCGGTCTCTGCGCATTTATCTTCGATACGGCTGCAGGTGTGCTTTTTGCAAAGCTTATGAATCTTTTCTCCAAAGAAAAGATCAATCCTATGATCGGCGCTGCCGGAATCTCCGCATTCCCTATGGCTGCCCGTGTCGTACAGAAAATGGCGCTTAAAGAAGATCCAAGCAATGTTCTCATCATGCAGGCAACAGGAACCAACGTTTCCGGCCAGATTGCTTCTGTTGTTGCCGGCGGCGTTATCCTGAACGTTGTTGCAAGCATTCTCTAATGGAAAGGAGAAATCAGTATGAATACAGAGCTTATCATGCAGGCATTTGAAGTTATGTGGAAAGGGATGCTGAGTAT
>URWL01000157.1 GCA_900551465.1 uncultured Blautia sp.
CTGACACCAATGCGTGCAGATAATGTAAACGGACATCTTCTTTTCGGTACTACAGGAGCGATGGTACAGACGACCGTATGTAACGGAAAGGTTCTGATGAAAGACCGTGAAGTCCTTGTCTGTGATGAGGCTAAGATGATGGCGGACTGCCGTCAGGCTGCAAAAGAGCTTGCTGACGACATCAACGCTGGCAAATAAATATAGAACTATCATGGGAGGTAAAAACTATGAGTGAAAAAATGACCTGTATGTCCTTCGGACAGTTAATGGACTGGGTTTTAACTGAGCATAAAGAAAAAAACACCGTATTTGGCGTACACAGAGCATATCAGGCAGATACAGCCAAAGATATGGAGATTTTTGGCAGAAATCTGGAAACACCGATTGGACCTGCAGCAGGTCCGAATACCCAGCTTGCACAGAATATTGTTGCTTCCTATTATGCAGGAGCAAGATTCTTTGAACTGAAGACTGTTCAGAAAATGGACGGAGACGAACTGGCTGCATGTATTAACAGACCCTGTATCCTTGCAGAAGACGAATGCTATAACTGTGAGTGGTCTACGGAGCTTTATGTTCCGCAGGCGATGGGAGAGTACATCAAGGCATGGTTCATCCTTCATGTGATGGCGAAGGAATTCGGCCTTGGAGGAACAGACGGATTTCAGTTTAACATTTCTGTAGGCTATGACCTTGCAGGAATCAAAGAGAAAAAAATCGATACCTTTATCGACAGTATGAAAGATGCAAAAGATACGGAAGTATTTAAAGAATGCAGACAGTGGCTTCTTGATCATGCAGATAGATTTGAAAAGGTAACAAAAGAAGATATTGAAGCAATTCCTTCAGAAATCTGCAACTCCGCTACAATCTCTACACTTCATGGATGTCCTCCTAATGAGATCGAGAGTATTGCAAATCATCTTTTTAAAGAAAAACACTTGAATACATTTATTAAGTGCAATCCTACTCTTCTTGGTTATGAATTTGCAAGAAAGACCATGGATGACATGGGCTACGATTACATGATGTTCGGTGATTTCCACTTTAAGGATGACCTTCAGTATAAGGATGCTATTCCAATGTTCAAACGCCTTCAGGCTCTGGCAGATGAACTTAACCTTGCCTTTGGTGTTAAGATCACAAATACCTTCCCGGTAGACGTGACCAGAAATGAGCTTCCAAGTGAAGAAATGTATATGTCCGGAAAAGCTTTATTCCCGCTTTCTATTTCTCTGGCCGCCATGCTTTCCAGAGAATTTGACGGAAAACTGCGTATTGCTTATTCCGGAGGTGCAGATTTCTATAATATTGACAGAATCGTAGGCTGCGGCGTATGGCCTGTAACAGTTGCTACAACAATCCTTAAGACCGGAGGATACCAGAGATTCACCCAGATGGCAGAAAAGGTTATGGCTGACGGTGTGAAGCCATGGACAGGCATTGATGTAGAAGCTCTGGAAAAACTTGCTGAGGATGCAAAAAAAGATCCTCATCATGTAAAAAATATTAAACCTCTTCCAAACAGAAAGAGCGATGAGACAGTTCCGCTTCTGAATTGCTACTTTGCTCCATGTCAGGAAGGATGTCCGATCCATCAGGATATTCCAGAGTACATTGCTCTTGCAGGAGAAGAGAAATACGCGGAAGCTCTCCGCGTGATCCTTGACAAAAACGCACTTCCGTTTATTACAGGAACTTTGTGTGCACATAACTGCATGTATAAATGTACCAGAAACTTCTATGAAGAATCTGTCAACATCCGTGGAACCAAACTTCTTGCAGCAGAAAAAGGTTATGATGAAGTGATCGGCGAGATCCATGCAGGAGAGAGCAATGGTAAGAAAGTTGCTATTGTAGGCGGAGGCCCTGCAGGTATTGCGGCAGCTTATTTCCTTGCAAGAGCAGGCGCTTCTGTTACAATTTTTGAAAAAGAAGCCAAACTGGGCGGCGTGATCCGCTATGTGATCCCAGGCTTCCGTATTTCCGCAGATGCCATTGATAAAGACATTTCCTTTATTGAAAAAATGGGTGTGGAGATCCGTACAAATACAGAGATCACATCTGTAGCTGATGTAAAAGCGCAGGGTTATGATGCAGTGATCCTTGCAGCAGGCGCCAACAAACCGGGTACATTAAGACTGGAAAAGGGAGAAACAGTAAATGCACTGAAATTCCTGGCAGACTTTAATGCAAACAACGGTAAGGTTGACCTTGGAAAGAATGTCGTAGTGATCGGCGGCGGCAACACTGCTATGGATACTGCGAGAGCAGCCAAACGTACCGAAGGCGTAGAGCATGTTTATCTGGTATACAGAAGAACCAAACGTTATATGCCTGCTGCAGAGGAAGAGCTTCTGGAGGTACTGGAGGATGGAGTGGAATTCAGAGAACTTCTTTCTCCTGTAAGCCTGGAAAACGGAACTCTGATCTGTAAGAAGATGGAACTGGGAGCTATGGATGCTTCCGGAAGAGCCGGTGTGACAGAGACAGAAGAGATTGTTGAGGTACCTGCAGATACTGTGATCGTGGCAGTTGGAGAGAAGGTTCCTACAGAGTTTTACGAGGCAAACGGCATTAATGTAAATGAAAGAGGAAAAGCAAAACTGAATCAGGAAACATTGGAAACCAGCGTAAAAGATGTATATCTGGCAGGTGACGGTGCGAAAGGTGCTGCTACTATCGTTGAAGCGATCCGTGACGCACAGCTTGTTGCAAAAGCAATTCTTGGAACTTCTGTTGTTTCTGACAGAGCAGTTACCGGTGTTGAAACCGAATGCTATGAAAAGAAAGGTATCCTGAAAGAAGAAAAGGAAACAGAAAAAGAAAGCCAGAGATGTCTTTCCTGCAGCAAAGTCTGCGAGAACTGTGTAGATGTATGTCCAAACAGAGCAAATATTTCCATTAAGGTTCCCGGAATGGAAATGGCACAGGTGATCCATGTAGATTATATGTGTAATGAATGCGGAAACTGCAAGACCTTCTGTCCTTATGCAAGTGCTCCTTATAAGGATAAATTCACATTGTTTGCAAAGGCTGAGGATATGGACGACAGTACAAATGACGGTTTTGCTGTATTAAATGCAGAAACAAAGGAATGCAGAGTAAGGTTCCTTGGAAATATCACAAACTGCAAAGCTGACGATCCGGCAGATGCTGTTCCGGCAGGAATCCGTAACCTGATCCTGGCTGTGATCAATGATTATTCCTATCTGTTATACAAATAAATAATCAGACAGAAAGTAAAGAAAAATGAGCGCGTCTCTGTGTTCTGCACAGGGATGCGCTTATACTGAATATATGTAAGGAGGAATTCTATGTTCAGTTTTTATGTAAATGGAAAAGAATATAAGGAAGAGCAGGATATGAAGCTTCTCCGTTTCCTTCGAGACAGACTCCATCTTACATCAGTAAAAGACGGATGCAGTGAAGGCGCCTGCGGAACCTGTCATGTACTGATCGATGGAAAACCGCAAAAAGCCTGTATCCCTTCTCTTTCTATGATGGAAGGCCGGCATATACTTACTGTAGAAGGTTTTTCGGAAGAAGAAAAAGAGATTTATGACCGCGCCTTTGGAGAGGCAGGTGCGGTGCAGTGCGGTTTCTGTATTCCAGGTATGGTCATCAGTGCAAAAGGGCTGATCGATCAGAATCCGGATCCCACCCGTGCTCAGGCAGCGCATGCGATCCGAAATAATATCTGCCGCTGTACAGGGTATAAAAAGATCATTGACGGTATCCTGCTTGCTGCAAAATATAAACGGGAGGGACTTCCTGAAAAAAAAGAATATACCTGGAAACTGGGAGATCGTGTTCCCAGAGTGGATGTCCGCGAAAAGGTTCTGGGTTACGGACAGTATCCGGACGATGTTTACGAAGAGGGCATGATCTATGGAAGCGCTCTTCGTTCCGCTTATCCAAGAGCGCTTGTAAAATCTATTGATACGGAGAAAGCAAAGGTTCTTCCGGGAGTGGTCGGTGTATTTACTGCAGAGGATATTCCGGGAAGCGTAAAGGTAGGTCATCTGAAACAGGACTGGGACGGTCTGATCCCGGTTGGTAAGATTACTCATTATCTGGGAGATGCCATTGCACTTGTGGCGGCAGAGACTCCGGAAATTGTAGAAAAAGCAAAGAAACTTATCAAGGTAGAATATGAAGAGCTTCCGATGGTGCGCGACCCGTATGAAGCTATGAAGGAAGACGCTCCTCTGGTACATGGGGACGGAAATCTTCTTGCTCACTGGCATGTACATCGTGGAGATGCAGATAAAGCGATCGCAGAATCCAAATACGTTCTTACCGAAAAATTCCACACCCCATGGACAGAACATGCCTTTCTGGAGCCGGAGTGCGCGGTGGCAAAACCGGACGGAGAAGACGGTGTGATCATTTATTCCACAGACCAGGGTGTTTATGATACACAGCATGAATGTATGGCGCTTCTGGGACTTCCTGCAGAAAAAGTAAAGGTACGCAATAAACTGGTAGGAGGAGGATTTGGAGGAAAAGAAGATGTGACCGTTCAGCATCATGCCGGAATGATCGCTTATCTTACCAAGCGTCCGGTGAAGGTGAAACTTACCAGAGAGGAAAGCATCCTGATCCATCCCAAACGCCATCCTATGGATATGGAATTTACCATGGGCTGTGATGAAAACGGAATCATCCGGGGAGTAAAAGCCACAGTTATTGCTGATACCGGAGCTTATGCATCTCTTGGAGGCCCTGTGCTCCAGAGAGCCTGCACACATGCCTCAGGCCCTTACAATTACCAGAATTTTGATATCGACGGAAAAGCATATTATACAAATAATCCGCCGGCAGGCGCCTTTCGTGGGTTTGGGGTGACGCAGACCTGCTTTGGAGTGGAAATGCTATTGACAAAAATGGCGGAGAAAGTGGGAATTTCTCCATGGGAGATCCGTTACCGTAATGCTATTCGTCCGGGACAGGAACTTCCTAACGGTCAGCTGGTAGATGCTTCCACCGGACTTGCAGAAACGCTGGAAGCAGTGAAAGATGTTTACGAAAGTCATCCATATGCCGGAATTGCCTGTGCTATGAAAAATGCCGGAGTGGGTGTAGGACTTCCGGACTGGGGACGCTGTAAATTATATGTTCATGACGGAAGGGTAGAAATCCATTCCGGAGCCTCCTGCATCGGTCAGGGACTTGGAACGGTACTGGTACAGATGGTAACAGAACAGCTCGGACTGAAACGGGATCAGATTTACTATGATGCTTCTAATACCTATAACGCACCGGATTCCGGAACCACTTCTGGATCCCGTCAGACCCTTGTTACCGGTGAAGCGTGCCGTCGGGCATGTGAGAAGCTTCGCGAAGATCTGAAAGAAAAAAGCCTTCAGGAACTGGAAGGCTGTGAGTATCTGGGAGAATATCTGGCAAAGACAGATGCAATGGGATCTGATGTCAAAAATCCGGTTTCTCATGTAGCTTACGGTTATGCAACGCAGGTATGTATAC
>URWL01000158.1 GCA_900551465.1 uncultured Blautia sp.
TTTTTTCAGGATCTCTGCTCTGGTGGCGCTGGTACCGATACCGCTTCCCTTTATCTGCGCTCTCAGTTCCTCATCCTCGATCAGCTGTCCTGCATTTTCCATTGCCAGGATCATAGAACCGGAATTGTAGCGCTTCGGAGGTGAAGTTTCTCCCTCCTTGATATTCAGAGAATCCACTGAAAGTATATCACCCTTTTTCAGCTTCTGCAATGCCGCCAGAAGAATCTCATTACAGGAGGTATTTTCTTCTTCCTCCGTATCTGTATTTTTCTCAGATGCCTTTCTGACTGCGAAAGAATTGGAAGCAATCTTCAGATATCCTTCGCTCTGCAGCACACGAAAGGAAGAAAAGAAAGCCTCATTTCCCATCATAGTTGTCAGATTGACTTTCTGATACACTGCCGGAGGATAAAAAATACTCAGGAAACGACGTACGATAGTCTCATATACTCTCTGAGATGTCTGGGACAGGCTGGTCAGGGCATTCAGTCCCTGTCCTGTAGGAATAATAGCATAATGGTCTGTAATCTGCTTATCATTTACATATCTGGTCTTTGCAATATTTTTGTAGGATCCCATTTCCAGTACTTCATCTGCCGCACCATTGATCTGAGGATACCGCCGTAATCCGGAAATATTTTTATAAATCTCCTTTGCCACAGCTGTAGATAATACTCTGGCATCTGTTCTCGGATAGGTAACCAGTTTTTTTTCATAAAGCTCCTGGACAACCCGGAGAGTTTCATCCGGACTGATCTTAAACAGCTTGGAGCATACATTCTGAAGTTCTGCAAGATTAAAAAGAAGCGGTGGATTCTTATTTTCTTTTTTTCGTTCCGCCTTTTCCACACGACAGGACAGCGGCTGATCCTGACTCAAAAATGCAATCAGCTCCTGTGCATATTTCTTCTCTTTGAAACCATTTTCTTTATATAAATACGGCGACTGAAAATACCGGCTTCCCTCTGCTGCTCTCCATTCTCCGTCAAAATGCTCTCCCTCCAGAGAAATACTGTTCAGCACCCGATAAAAAGGTGTTTTTACAAAAGACCGTATCTCCCGTTCTCTTCTGACAACCATTCCCAGAACACAGGTCATGACCCGTCCTACGGAAATAGCCTGGTATTTTGTTTTCAGATAATTAGATACACTGTTTCCATATCTGAGAGTCAGTACTCTGGAAAAATTGATTCCCATAAGATAATCCTCTTTTGCCCGCAGGTAGGCTGAAGCAGAAAGATTGTCGTATTCTGAAATATCCTTTGCCTCCCTTATCCCTCTTAAGATTTCCTCCTCTGTCTGGGAGTCGATCCATACTCGTTTCTGTTTTTTATCATGGACGCCTGCCATCTGTGCAACCAGACGGTAGATATATTCTCCTTCCCGTCCGGAGTCAGTGCATACATAGATTGTATCCACATCCGGACGGTTCAGAAGACCTTTAACTATATGAAACTGTTTCTGAACAGAGGGTATCACTTCATACTTAAATTCACGCGGCAAAAAAGGCAGGGTATCGAAACTCCACCTTTTGTACTTCATGTCATATTTTTCAGGATAACTCATAGTGACCAGGTGTCCTACACACCAGGTCACTACAGAATCCTCTGATTCCAGATATCCGTCTTTTCTCTGTCCGTTGATCTTCAGAGCTTTTGCAAACTCTTGTGCCACACTGGGCTTCTCTGCTATGTATAAAGCTTTTCCCATTACTGATCTGCACTCATCCTTTTCAGAGGCCATGCAAGAAGTACTGCACCGCCTATCATATTTCCAATTGTGACCACCAGCATACTTTTCAGCATTGCTGTCAGGGAAATACCCGGGACTACACATGCCGCTACAGTAAAAATACCCATATTGGCGATGCAGTGTTCAAATCCACTGACTACAAATCCGGAAATACACATGATGATCATCAGGATCTTTGCAGCCTCACTTTTCAGCTTAATTCCGCAAAGCACACCGAGACATACAAAGAAATTACATAAAACTGCGCGGAAAAACATTTCATTGACAGGAATAGAAAGCTTGGCTCCAATAAAGCCGGCAAAATAATCTTTTGTTCCTGCCGCTCCTGCCCATACAAAAATCAGGGAAAGGATCACGCAGCCCACGAAATTGCCAATATAGCTTATGAGCCATACTTTTCCTGCATCTTTCCAGGAGACCTTTTTATCATAGGCTCCAAATGCCATGACCAGATTATTTCCGGTAAACAATTCTCCACCTACCAGAGAGATCAAAAGAACTGCAATGGCAAACACCACTGCTCCCAGAAATTTCCCCCAGGCCGGTTCCTCTGCCGCAGAAAAAATATTTCCCACAACATTGGAAAAGATCATGGCAACCACAATAAAAAAGCCGGCCATTATGGCTCTCATAAAATACTTACCAAAATCATTTTTTAATAGTTTTGCTTTTGCCGCTGCCGCCCCCGACAGTTTCTGTACATCCTCATAATTCATCTGTACACACCCCTTTCATGAAAGTGGTCTCATTATACCACGATTCCCCAGCGCCCTCAACCTGAAATATTTACGGTCCAAGGGTCTGGGGAATCTTCTTATTTTTTCTTGTTTCTTTTTTTAAGTAACGATGAAATCGTATTATACAGCAGTTTCATGTCTACCGGCTTTGCAATATGACCGTTCATTCCAGCCTCAATAGAGGCCTGCACATCCTCGGCAAACGCATTGGCAGTCATTGCAAGTATTATCATTGATCCGGCTTCCGGATGATCCGATCTGCGTATTTCCCGTGTTGCTTCATATCCATTCATTACCGGCATCTGTATGTCCATAAAAATTGCATCATAGGTTCCAGGCTTTGCCTGTTTAAATTCATTTACCGCCTGCAGCCCGTCTGTCTTTACCGTAAAGGTAGCTCCTCGCATCTGCAGAAGTTCCCCAAGGATCTCTGAATTGATCTCATTATCTTCAACCAGAAGAAAATGGCAGCCTGTAAGATCCTCTTCTTCAATTTCTGAAGCCGTTTCCTTACGCTCATCCTTCAAAGACTCTGTCTGCTCAAACTCCAGTTCAATCTCAAATTTTGTTCCTTTCTGAAGCTTGCTGCTTACATGGATTTCTCCTCCCATTAAATCTACGAGCCCCTTGGTAATACTTAATCCCAAACCGGTTCCTTCCACTTTCGTCACCCGGTCACTGCGAATAAAAGGTTCAAATAAATGACTCATAAATTCTTCCGTCATTCCAATCCCAGTATCCTGGATTGTAAAACGGTATCTTACACGATTTTCTTCTTTCGCATTTAATTCTTCTGTACGGAACAAAACCTTTCCGCCTTCCACGGTAAATTTAATCGCATTGCTCAGAAGATTAATCAGTATCTGTTTGATCCTCAATGCATCTCCATAAAACCCTTCATGCTCAAATTTGCCTGTATCGATCTGAAGATCCACACCTGCATTTTCTGCCTGAGAGATCATAATAGAAGAAATGTGGTCAATAATCTCTCCAATTCTTATCGCCTGATGATTCAGGTGGATCTTTGACTGTTCAATCTGGCTCATATCAAGGATATCATTGATCAAACTAAGAAGATGCTGAGAAGAAACGGAAATCTTATGAAGATAATCCTCGATTTTCTCCGGATCGTTCAGATTGGCTAACGCCAGTGTTGTCATGCCTACAATCGCATTCATGGGAGTTCTGATATCATGACTCATGGAAGAAAGGAAATCGCTTTTCACACGATTGGCTTTCTTTGCCTCAGCCAGAGCTTTTTCCAGATCTTCTTTTGTTTTCCGCTCTGCTTCCAGCACATCTGTAACATCCGATCGAATAAAACAAACCCTTTCCAAACGACGGTCTGTCACAAAAACAGTCATATTTTTTGTTCTTATCTCACCATTTTTATCATAAACTGAATAAGCAAAAGAATAGCTGTCCTTATCTTTCAGACGCTCCAGCATAGCCGTAGGATCCAGCATATCTGCCACATATTTTTGCTGGCTTTCACTGATCGTCTGACTGATAACTTTTTGTGTCCTTTCTGAATTCAGTCCCTTCATTTCACTGATTGTATCATCTCCTCCGCTTACAATCTCATAAGTATCGGAAAGAAGATTAATATTCGCTACCAGATCATAGGTTGCAGAAGACAGCTGCATAAAAATCCTTTCACGGATCGTTTTTTCAGTAATGTCCGTAACTGTAAGGATTCCTGTTACATCTCCGGTATCCGGAGTCTCTACAAGAGTCACTTTAAACTGAACATATTTTCCAGCTTTTTTACCTGGAAGCTGAATATAACAGGGCATGATCACTTCTTTTATCCCTGCATCAAAAGCTTTTTGTGAGGGCTCATTCAAATACTTGGAATAAAATTCCTGACGTTCCTTTTCATCTACGATCAGGGTACCTATTCCGGTAAAAAACTCTTCCCTGACATCTCCAAACAGCTCAAGCAGTCCGGAATCTGTGTGATCTACAATTTCATATATTTTATTTTTTGTGATATTACAATGTCCCAGGATCAGAGCATCCGGTCCCGCCAGCAGATAGTGCTGGTGGATCTGATCGATATACTGCTGCCGAAGCTGCTCCTGCATCTTTTTTTCTGCAGTGATATCATGATAATCTGCATAAACCCTTGCTTCTCCTTTTTCGCTCTGGATCACAGAAAATTTAGCGTTTACCCAGATATAATCACCGGTTCCCTTTTTTAACCGGTACTGCAGTTCATATTTTTCTTTCTTTTCTTTAATGCAGTGATCCAGCGATCTTGCCACATATTCTCTGTCATCAGGATGGACTCCGGAAAGTGCATCTTCCTCATACATTTTCCAGGCTTCTTCTTTTGACATATCTACCATTTCCGAAAACCCGTCTGACAGATATTCCGGCTTCAGTTCCCCGCCAATTTTATGATGTACAACAGCCATTCCGCCTGGCAGATATTTCACAACCATCTGGAAGTACTGTTCCAGACGTTCTTTTTGTCTGTTGCTTTCTACCTCTTCGGTAATATCACGTACAAATTTTACACAGGCAGGAATTCCATCCCAGTCCATTTCCCGCATTCTGGCAGAAAAAAAGCGTCCGTGGTCTTCATAAGTTATTTCTTTGTTTATGTCAAAAACAGAATTTTTGTTTAATGTACAGAATTCGCAGGGCTGCGATTTTCCATATAAAATATGATAACATTTTTTTCCCTTCTGTTTTTCTTTTAAACAGCCTTTTTTTAGTTCATTTGCATATAACAGATCATAATTTTCTTTATTGATCACATAAATATCGTCTACCGTCTCCTCTATTATACTTTGAAACAAACGCTTTTCCGGAGATATTTTCTTTAAATCATCTGACATGCCTCTCCCCCATTTTTCTGCTTTAATTGTTTTTATATTTACAGATCATCTGAACATGTTTTTCATAGCATTTTTCCAGTTCCGGCAGAATTTTTGCTGCACCTGTTCCATC
>URWL01000159.1 GCA_900551465.1 uncultured Blautia sp.
CAGATAGAGATTGTGATACAGATAATAGCACAGTTCCTCCAGAGTGTAGATATTCGTACTGATATTTTCGATAAAATACGGCGAATCTGCTTTTTTCGTCTGGCATAAAATATATCCGCTCAAAAGTCTTCCTCCTTACCACTGTACAATCTCTTCCCAAACTTTTCCGCTTGACGGGAACATCTCGCCAAATCCCAGATCTTTTACCGTGATCTGGCATTCTTTTCTTGATATATACTGAAGCTTCAAAGATATACGTGTTGTTTTATTTGGACGTTTTGGAATGCCCGGAAGCAGCATGCCCATTCGTTTTTTTTCTGTTTCTCCCATAGTTCCCACCACGAAGACCAGTTCTTCCGTATTGTCCAGGATCAGTTCGCAGGAAGCTTTGCATTCATACCAGTTTGTGCCGGCTTCCAAAAGAGGATAGTAAACCGGAGCTCCCATTACACGCATTTCCATTCCTACCTCTTTTACCACCAGAGAACTTCCCAGATACCGATATCCTTTCAGTCTTCTGTGAATACATTTTTCTGCACCGGCTCCGCACGCGCCTGCTGCAAAAAGGTTATTCCCATAAAATACTTTTCTTTTCTGATAGCAAAGAAGTTTTACTGATTTTACCGCCCATTCCTGGTCAAATCCTTCACCATTCATCTGAATGCTGGAATAAAGCTCTGTTCCCAATGTTTCCTTTATAAACTTATAAAAATCTTCGTCCCTCTCCTCCGGCAGTTCTCTCAGCGAGGCTTCTACCGGATTCACCAGCCTTACAAACACCGGTTTTGTTCCTGAGCTCATTGCCAGTTTACGGAACAGCACCCTGTCTTTTTTAAAACTGTACCATCCCACACTGCGGTTCCAGGTTTCTATTTTCTGAGTCAGAACATAATAGTAAAAACTTTCTTCATAATCCAGAAGACTGAATTTTTCCTCTTCGATCCCCAGAAATTCTGCAGCCTTCTGAAGATTTTTCACCTGGATCGAATCCATCGTCTCCATAGTGACTGTCAGATATTTTATATTTTTTTCTACCTCGGAAACACCCAGAAACTGCAGCATTCCTTTCAAAAAATACCCCAGAAGCTCCCAGGGCTCTTTCTGTTCTCCGGCAATCTGGATTTTTTCTTTGCTCATGGAGATGTGATATAGGTCTTCTACTAAAAATCCGCCTTTCTCTCTGGCAAAATATTCTGCTTCCAGTCCAATACAGTAATCTCCCTGGTCTGCCCGTCTGCACAGGCATGTAGGTGTTTCGTAAAGGCTGCTTCCCACTTTTACCGGAAGAGAACGGGATTCCTCCGCCTTCCGGTCATAATAACAGATCTGCGAATATTTTTTTCCAAGGTCAATTCCAATAATCAAATCCCGTGTCTCGTTCATTCTTCCTGTTCCTTTTCTATGGTAAACATTTCTTTTACATACTGCTCCTGGCAAAGATACTGTTTTACCCCGTCATTAACCTCTTTTGTCTTATCCAGGCGTCTTGCAGAAAGAATCCTGTTCAAAAGCTGATATTTACTTCCCGGCGTTCCTTCTACTTTTTTCATAGTTACTGTATGTTCTGCAGTTTCTTTTACCTCTCCATTTCTTTCAATACGGAAATAATAATGCAGGGTCTCTCCATAAAACAGGGTAAACGTCTTAACAAAAATACCCTGATAAATATTACGGACAGGCTCACTTTTATATTCCCGTACTTTTCCCAGACCGGCATCCAGAGCATAATACAAAGTAACCTTTGCATCCGGATGGCCATGGCATTCTACAAATGTTTTGTCATCCAGCTGCCATGGACTAAGAATTTCCGGCGGTAATCTTCGGAAAAATCCGAATTCCATATGATTTTTGGCACAGTCTTCCAAAAATATCTGAATCATTTCCCGGTATTTTTCACTGAGTTCCTTTTCTTTTGACAGTTCCATAAAAAGAGCCAGCCTGCAGATTCTATTTAACGGCCATCTGTTTTCCCATGCATATTCCAGACGTTCCCGTATAAAACGTGTCATTGGATATTCCTTGACAAAAATTCCATAGGCTACCTGTGTCAGGTATGCACCTATGATTCGTTCTTTGCCGGACTGCTTTACATAGGATTCCAGAACAGCCTCCCCCTCTTTCCGATAATCAGAAGAAAATATCAAAAGTGAGAGAATCCGCTCCTCCAGATCATAGGTATCCATTTCAAAGCCTTTTGCACTTTTCCATATGGAGAGCAGCTCATCTATCGGTCCAAACCGATATAACATCAGATAATGAAGGATCACTTCATCATACTTGCCCTGCCGGTAAACTTCCGAAGCAAGAGCCAGAAGTTCATCATCTTCTGTCATATCAGCCTTCAGTATCATACGGCTGGTAAGCTTCAGCAGGCACCCCAAATCCAAACCTTCATATCCGTATTCTTCCACAAGCGCCATTGCCTGGCGGAACATTCTGCGGCCGATCAGCACTTTCAGAAGTTTTGGACGGTCAACTGCTATATATTTTCTATAATCCATTTTCTGCAGATAATGATCCAGCTCATCTCCCTGAACATTTTCCGCATAATAATCAAGCAGCTGTTTTCTTATTTTCTCTTTATATTGATCTGAATAAGCCGGAGAGTCTGTGATTTTACAAAAATATCCCAGGGTCTCTTCATTCATTCCCGTTTTTTCACAGTGATGGAGCAGTACTCCCGGTTCCTCTGTTCCAAGCTTTAATACCTTTAAAGCCGCAGCCTCGTCATCGTTAAGTTTTTTCAAGTTGTAATGGATTGTAGAAGCATATCTGCGCTGTTTATCATCCTGAAAGAGGATCACTGCATCTTCCGTATAGATCCTTGGGTATGCCACACCTTTTACACACGGATAAATTTCTTCTTTCTTCATCTGACTGTGGCAGACAATGACCTGACGGATTTTTTTATCATCACAGTAAAGACGGCAGGTAAACAAGTTCCGGGCAAGCAGTTCTGCGTCTGCCGTATTTTGCGGATCAAACAGAAATTCCTGATAGAGAACCGCATAATTTTCATCCATCTGACCTTCCGCCAGCTTGCGTCGGGCAAATTTTTCCATTGTTTCCTTATAGCCTTCGTAAATCAGCGGTTCCTTTTCCTTATATGTGATCACGCTTGCATATACAAAAGCACGCCTGCTGTCCCCAAGTGATTTGTCATTATAATTAAAATACATTAAAAGTGGTTTTGGAAGCTCTCTCTGATAAGTGATATCCATTGTTTCCACATAGTATTCATAAAGTCTGGTAAGTCTGAGCCCCTGCTGCACTGCCAGGGAAAACCACCGAAAGTACTCAGGTTTCCTTGGATTTCCCTTCATGATATATTTACAGATGGCCTCCAGCACATCTTCGGAAGGAAACTGTTCGTATCCAGCCTCCAGAGCATGATAAAGACTTCCTGAAAAGTTCTTTTCATAACCTGAAAGATAAGCAAGACGCATAACCAGTTCTTCTGTAAGAAGTTTCCGTCTTCCTGCAAACCGAAACACCTGGATCCAGAAAGGACTGAGTCTGTGGAACAATGAAATATCTCTGCTGATCCACTGCCATGCCTCCATATATAAAAGCGGACTGGTACATCCTCTCTCGAACTGCTCCTCCATCATAAAAATGGCTTCGGACGGAAGTTTTTTATATCCGCCGTCCATCTGGAGCAGAAGCCACAAAAGCTGAAAACTATCTGCTTTCTGCATATGAAAATTCTGGATTCTCCATACTGCCTGAGTCTTATCTCTGTACAGTCCCACTGCGCTGCAAAGATACAGGTAAATCCCCGCAAGCTCCAGCTCCTCCCTGGAAAACTCCTTATTCTCATATTTTTTCAGAATCTCAGCAGCTTCTGCATCTTTGCCTTCCAGATGATCGATATAGGCTTCATACATCTGATAATCCGGATAATCGCATCCTGATGCATGAAGCTGATTCAAAATAAAATGGCTGCTTCCGATCCAGGTATTAAAGTCCATCCTGCCTTCCCGATATTCCAGGTAATCTTTGATCAATGCAATTCTGTGGCGCTTTTCTTCTGCCCGTACGTCTACTCTTACACGGGGTCCACGGGAAGCCATCACCTCATACACAAGTTTCTGATACGGACTGCTTACTATGATCTGTCCGACCTGGTTTCCCTCTTTAAGCCGATCCACATGAAGTACATATTCAATATGGCAGGTGCTTCCAATAAAATCCTCCTGGGTCACTACATGATGTTCTACCTCCAGAAAATCACCTACTGCTTCTATATCAAGCCTTAAATGTCCCCATCCGCTCCTTTGGATATCAAAGGATTCCTGCATTGACTCTGTAAGCTCATAAAATTCATTTTTCACAGTTTTCAGAGAAATTGAAACAGGCTCCTTTTCCTTCAGGGCAATAAAAAATTCTTCCAGATGCTGGTAGGTAACGGGCTGCTGTGAAAGTCCCATAAAAAGAGCTTTTTGTTTTTCTTCAGCCTGACCCATCATTGCAGAAAAGCAACTGCCGGTAAAAAGGTGATATGCTTTTCGGAAATCTTTTTTTGCGATCTTCCGAAAATTCTCCATATCGTTTAATTCTCCTGCGGCGCCCTGAAAACTCTCTTTTTCTGCTTTTATTTCAAACGGTATCTTATACTCCCCTATGCTGGAGGTAATACACAGCCAGCCACTGCAGACATCACCTGGCAGCATGCCGCTTCCATCTGCGCCATAGGGAATACATACAGTTGTCCCTGAAAATTTTCCGGCTCCAGGTACAAATCTTCGATGTGAGGAGGTTATGTAGCCCTGGATTTTTTCATCATCTTCCGTTCCCAGATAAAGCTCTCCTCTGACAGCATCTCCTGCCTTCAAAGAAATTTCCAGTCTCTCCTGAGAAAAAAGGAGCTCCGGTTCTTCGTATCTGAATTTTCCGCTGAGTATTTGTTCAATCTTTTTTTTCAATATGGTTCACCTTTTTGTCCTTTTATCTAGTGTTTCTATTTACAATATGGTGTTTAAAACTTCTTCCTTCATAGGAATAGAAGCTGTCGCACCCGGTCTTGATACTGCAATAGCTGAGGCTTTCGCTGCCAGCTTCAATCCTTCTTCCACCGGAAGCCCGTCTATCAGAGAGGAAATAAAATATCCCGTAAAAGTATCTCCTGCTGCAGTAGTATCTACTGCTTTTACCTTGTAGATTCCCTGACGGTAGATTCCTGTATGATCCTGAAAAACAGATCCATCTCCGCCCAGAGTCAGTACTACCCGTGCATCAGGATAAATTTCTTTTATCCTGGAAAGGATTTTATCCGGTTCTTTTTCACCTGTAATCTGATATCCTTCAATCTCATTTACCAAAAACAGACTCACCTTTGAAAGGTCACATTTTTCCAGCCCTTTGTCATAAGGAGATGGATTCAGGATGATCGTCATACCTTTTTCATATGCTCTGTCAATCACATAATCCAGTTCACTGATCTCA
>URWL01000160.1 GCA_900551465.1 uncultured Blautia sp.
AGCTATGAAACAACACGTGAGAGAAACCTGACCCTGAACGGAGTTGCTTACCGCATCCTGCAGATCCTTGCAGAAAATGGAGATTCTCTTTTAAGAGATTTCCATATCATCATAGATGAAAACGGAGAATATGCCTTCGATGTGGGAGAAGGCTTTACATTAAGCCGTTTTAAAGCAGATATTTACGGACATCCTCTCATCGATGATCTGACTCCGGAGGAAGCTTCTGCAACAGCGGCCGAAATAATTGAATATCTCAGCGGAGGAGGAGTCAATGGCTTTTCCATTGTCCTTTATGGAGAAAATGCTTATACTCCGGAAGAGCTGGCCAAATACGGACTTCCTGCAGAGCTGACCAAGCAGGAGATACTGGATATCGCCACCATGCGGTATAAACTGAATACCAACAGCTTCCAGCGTTATATGGCGGTTACCATCGCTACCAATGTCAGCGAAAGTACTGTTGCGGCAGTTATGGAAAATCAGAGCCAGCTCCAGGGCATCGATGTGCTGGAGGATTCTGTACGCCAGTATGTTGATGATGAAAGTATGGGGCCTGTTCTTGGATATACCGGCCGGGCTTCTGCCGAAGAGCTGGAACAGCTGAAGGAACAGAATCCTGAATATTCCAACGATGCCATTGTGGGAAAGGCCGGAATAGAGCAGTATATGGAACTGGATCTTCAGGGAACAGACGGTGAAGAAACCGTTATTGTAGATAATCTTGGAAAAGTACTGAGTATTGACGACAATAGCCTTGTAGAGCCTGTGGCAGGAAATGATGTATATCTGACCATTGACTCCGACTGGCAGAGCGCCATCTATCAGATCCTGAAGCAGCGAGTTGCCGGCGTCCTTCTGACTCGTATTGAAAATACAAAGAAATTTGATTTTGAGGCTGTACAGGATGCCAGCCAGATTTCCGTACCAATCTATGATGTATATAATGCTCTTGTTGCCAACAGCGTCATTGACATTACCAGATTTAATGAAGAAGAAGCTTCCGATACAGAAAAAAATTTATATGCCAAATTTCAACAAAAACAGCAGGAAATTTTTGATACAATATCTAACAGGCTGACCACCGATAATCCGCCTGCTTATAAAGATGAATCCGAGGAGGTGCAGGAATACCTGTCCTATATCTGCGATACCATACTCAGAGATACCCTGGGCGTGATCGACAAGGATGCCGTAGATACTTCTGATGCAACCTACCAGGCATGGGCAGCGGAAGAAAGTATCAGTCTCAGAGAATACCTGAATTACGCAGCCAGCCAGAACTGGATCGATATTTCTGTGATCTCGCCAGAGGGAGAATATCTGGATTCGGCCGAAATTTATCGGTCACTGACAGATTATGTAGTGGATTACCTGAAAACAGATCTTGGCTTTTCCAAACTTCTGTATAAGTATCTGCTTATGAACGACGAGATTTCCGGGCAGCAGCTGTGTCTTGTACTTTATGAACAGGGAGTTTTATCCAAAGATGATGAAGCCTATGCAGGACTGGCTGACGGTTCCACCACAGCCTATGATTTTATGGTAAATAAAATTGCAAATCTGGAGATAGAGCCTGCCCAGCTGGCTTTGAAGCCATGTTCTGCATCTGCGGTTGTCACAGACGTAAAAACCGGAAAAGTAGTTGCATGCGTATCCTATCCGGGATATGACAACAACCGTCTCAGCAACAATATGGATACCGATTACTATACAAAGCTTTCTCTTGATATGTCCAGTCCCTTTTTCAACAAGGCGACACAGCAGACAACCGCACCTGGTTCCACACTGAAGCTTCTCTCTGCAGTAACCGGTATGATGGAAAATATTGTTGATGATGATACTTATATTGAATGTACCGGTAAATTCGATCTGGTAACACCGCCGATCAACTGCTGGAACAAAAGCGGACATGGCGCTCTGGAGATCACAACTGCCATTGAACAGTCCTGTAACTATTATTTTAATATGATCGGTTTTGAGGCCGGAAAATCAGCAGATAACAAATTTTCCGAAAATCAGAGCCTTTCTAAGCTGCAGAAATATGCTTCAGAGTTCGGACTGGATCAAAAAACAGGAATTGAGATTTCAGAAGCATCGCCTCATGTATCGGACAGCAAGGCCGTTCCCTCTTATATCGGACAGGGAAACCATCTTTATACTACCAGCCAGCTTGCACGTTATGTGACTGCACTTGCCACCTCCGGAACCGTATATGATCTTTCTCTTCTTGATAAAGTGACAGATTCTCAGGGACAGACGTTGAAAACCTTTGATCCTGTCGTATCCCAGGAGATGACAGACGTACCTTCCGGTGTATGGTCAGATATCCAGGAAGGTATGCGCCGGGTAGTACAGACACATGAGCAGTTCAACGGACTTGGCGTTGCACTTTCCGGTAAAACAGGTACCGCAGAGATTGACTACCATCAGCCAAACCATGGTCTTTTTATCGGATATGCACCTTCCGATGCTCCTGAGTATGCAATTGCCGTACGTATTGCCAATGGATATTCCTCTGGTAATGCCTGTACCACGGCAAATGATATCATGAAATACATTTTTGATCTGGCAGAAGACGAAGAGATCCTTACCGGATATGCTTCTACAGATGTCAGCAACACCTCCAACGACTGATGCTTCGTTCCGGTGTATTATCATTTAAAATACCAGCGAGAAAACCAGGATCATGGAACATATTTTTTAGGAGGAATCAGAAACATGGGTGAAGTCATTGTGATTACGTCCGGAAAGGGCGGCGTAGGAAAAACTACAACTGTTGCCAATATTGGAACAGGGCTTGCCATGATGGGCAAAAAAACAGTTGTGGTGGATACCGATATCGGCCTGCGCAATCTGGACGTAGTACTTGGGCTGGAAAACAGGATTGTCTACAACCTTGTAGATGTTATAAATGGAAGCTGCCGGCTCAGACAGGCTTTGATAAAAGACCGGCGCCATCAGGAACTTTATCTTCTTCCGTCTGCTCAGACAAAGGATAAATCAGCAGTATCGCCAGAACAGATGATCAAGCTTACCGATGAATTGCGTGAAGATTTTGATTATGTGCTTCTGGACTGTCCGGCCGGAATCGAACAGGGATTTAAAAACGCCATTGCAGGAGCAGATAAAGCTCTTGTAGTAACGACTCCGGAAGTTTCCGCCATTCGTGATGCAGACAGGATCATAGGTCTTCTGGAGGCAAATGATCTCCGTGATATCCATCTGATCATCAACCGGTTACGGCCGGACATGATCGCCAGAGGAGAAATGATGTCCGTGGATGATGTAATTGAAATTCTCGCCGTAAATCTGATAGGAACAATTCCTGATGATGAACAGATCGTTATTTCTACAAATCAGGGCGAGCCTCTGTCCGGACGTAAATCACCTGCAGAAGAGGAGTACAGAAACATCTGTCAGCGTCTGACGGGGCAGGAAATCCCCTTTATGGATATCAGTCCTAAAAAAGGAATGTTCCGCAGATTGAGCAGGATATTTAAAAAATAACCCCATGGCGGAATGATATAGGAGGAGCTTTCTTTGAAGATCACTTTACAGGGAAAAGATCGTTCCGCAGGCTATGCGAAAAACCGGATGAAGCTTCTTCTGGTGTCGGAACGGATCAATTGCTCTCCACAGATGATGACAATGCTGAAAAACGATCTGATACATACCGTAAAAAAATATATAACCATTGATGAAACACAGGTGCATATCCACATTACCCAGAACCCTGCAGTTCTCCATGCGGATATCCCTGTCAGGTCTAAAAAGGAACAAAAGACAAAATGATTAAACAGTATAAGCTGCGTTTTTACAATTTCAGACTGCTTTTTCTTTTGCTTGCAGTCAGTTCTATTGGCGTCCTTCTGGTAGGCACCGCCAGAAAAGATCTTATGACAAAACAGATCACAGGTGTGATCATGGGACTTGTCATTATGGTAATCGTCTCTTTGATCGATTATTCCTGGATCAGCAATTTCCAGTGGATCATGTATGGAGGAAATATTGCACTGCTTCTTATCGTGCGTCTT
Organism: uncultured Blautia sp.; assembly: GCA_900551465.1. Classification (GTDB taxonomy): domain Bacteria; phylum Bacillota; class Clostridia; order Lachnospirales; family Lachnospiraceae; genus Blautia_A. The sequence goes on from URWL01000160.1 coordinate 4,038, forward strand.
TTCGGTGATTCTGCCAACGGAGCTGCCAGATGGATTGATTTTGGTTTTATCCGTTTTCAGCCTACAGAGCTGGCAAAGATCATCATTATCCTGTTTTTTGCCAGATTTTTTATGGATCATGAGGAGGATCTGAATTCGCCTAAAACACTGGCAAAATCTGCTGTTCTTCTTGCAGTTCCGCTTTTTCTTATTCTGGAACAGCCTGACCTGAAAAATACGATTATGATCACGGCAGTATTCTGTATTTTGATCTATATTGCCGGTCTCAGCTACCGGGTAATTGGCGGTGCGCTTCTGATTGCAGTTCCATTAATGATCATTTTCCTGATGATCGTAGTGCAGCCGGAACAGAAGCTGATCAAGGACTATCAGAGAAATCGTATCATGGCATTTCTTTATCCTGAAAATGAAGAATACTCAGATGATACAGAACAGCAGAACAATTCCAAAATGGCAATTGCTTCCGGTGAACTGACTGGAAAAAAACTGTCCGGCGATCAGGTAACCTCTGTCAATGATGGAAATTTCGTGGCAGAGAACCAGACAGACTTTATTTTTGCGGTGGCAGGAGAAGAGTATGGTTTTCTTGGCTGCACCACTATCATTATTCTTTTGCTTTTTATAGCGCTGGAATGTATCCGGATGGGTTTAAGGGCAAAAGACCTTTCAGGAAAGATCATTTGCTGCGGAATGGGAAGTATTGTTTCGCTTCAGAGTTTTTTGAATATCTGTGTTGCTACCGGTATGGGACCTAACACAGGAACACCTCTCCCTTTTGTAAGTTATGGACTAACTTCCCTTGTCAGCCTTTATATCGGAATGGGACTGGTGCTGAATGTAGGACTTCAAAGCAGCGCCTATAACAAAGAACTTCAGAAAACCATTGCAGATAAGAAAGAGGAATATTTATGAAAAATCAACAGCCGGCTGCAGCCCAGAGACGTAATGCGGCCCGTATAAAAAGGCAAAAGCAAAGACGCAGGAGAAAAATGATCCGAAGACTCCTTACAGTTCTTCTTATTGTGGCAGCGATATCAGGAATTGCAGCTTTAGGATTTATTGCTAAGGATCTGATCTTTAAAGAACCGGTACAGGCGTACAATATTTCAAAAGAATTTACCGGAAGCCAGGTATCTGCATCTGAAGGAAAAGCAAAGCTTTTTGCATCTGACCTCTGCGTTGTGACAGAGGATATACTTTTGGATCAGGTCAGTCTGGAAGAAAATCAGACAGGACTTCTTTTTGATATCTCAGACAAAGAAGTCATCTATTCCAAAGGAGCTTATACCAGAGTATACCCTGCAAGTATTACAAAGATCATGACAGCTCTTCTTGCTTTTAAATATGGAAACATGGATGATGTAGTTAC
>URWL01000161.1 GCA_900551465.1 uncultured Blautia sp.
CATATTTAAAATATTCATCTCAACACTCCTCTGCACCGCTGCACATCATATATACAGCCGGTTATCTTTGTCAATTTTCTGATTCTCTTACAGATTTTTCTGCTTTTGGAAAGCGTCTTATATAATAGATCACAAAAAGAACTGCTGTGATTCCCCAGGATACCGGATAACTGAGCATAATAGTTTCTATCCCCGGAAAAACAGGGAGAACTGCAAACATCCAGGTAATTCTGAGAATGCAGACTCCTCCACAGGTAAGGATCACAGGAACCAGCACCTTGCCTGCTCCCCTGAGAGCTCCGGAAAGAATTCCGATTGCCACATAAAGAAAATAAGACGGCATCAGGAATCTCATCATATAGACTCCAATTTCCACCACTCCATGATCTGTTGTAAAAAGCCGGTATAAAGGTTCCGCAAATACAACCAGAAGTCCGCTGAGTGCGATCGCCGCCGCATATGACATTCCCAGACAGACCAGTACGCTTTTCCTCATGCGCTTTGTTTTTCCCGCTCCATAATTCTGACCCACAAAAGTGGTAATTGAAATAGAAAAAGCATTTACCACCATCCAGAATACTGCATCGATCTTCCCAAAGGTTCCCCATGCTGCCACATGGTCAGTTCCCAGTCGATTGACAAATACCTGGATCACAATATTTGCCACGCAGTACATAGCCGCTTCAATCCCTGCCGGTACACCGATCCGCAATACAGAACGAAGTGAATTTCCATAGAAACGGATCTTTTTGAATTCCAGCTTAAAATTCCCCTGCCCTTTTACCAGCATTGCTGCAACAAGCACTGCACTGACTCCCTGGCAGAATATCGTTGCAATGGCAACACCTTCTACGCCCATGCCGCCAATCACTACAAGCAGAATGTCCAACAGAATATTCAAAAGGCAGGCGGTTATCAGTACATACAAAGGACGTCTGGAATCTCCCATGGCGCGAAGGACAGCCGCGCCCATATTATATACAAGATTAAAAACCGTTCCTGCAAAATAAATATGAAGATATATTCGAGATTCATCCATTAATTCTGCCGGAGTGTTCATCATCTGTAAAATCGTGTCAGAGGCAAAAAATCCCGCCACACCGATTACCAGACCGGCTATAATAGAGAACGCAGCCGCTGTATGTATCGTGCGATCCAGATTCTTTCTGTCCTGAGCTCCATAAAACTGAGAGACGATTACAGCCGCGCCTGAGGTCAGGCCTACAAATACCTCTACAATAAGATTTACAACCTGGTTTACAGAGCCTCCAACTGCAGCCAGAGCTTCTTTACCCACAAAACGACCGACAACAATGGTGTCGGCCGTATTATAGATCTGCTGAAAAAAAGTTCCGAATACAATCGGAAAAAAGAATAATAACAACTGCTTCCAGATTACACCTTCTGTAATCTGATTTTTTTTATCCATTTTCAGACCTCCAAAAAATTCCTCTGCTATGAAGTATAGCAGAGGAATTCCTGAAAATCAATTTTTTGTTGTATGTCCGGATAATTTACAGATCCATCATCCCGGAATCTTAATATTATGTCTGCCTGTTCCATATCCGCCATGAGATAACTCTCTTTGCAGTTCCTGGATACGATACTGTTTATGATGCAATTTCTCTGAAGCTTCTGAAATATTTGCACTGCTGCAGATACTCCCAAGCTTCATCATCACAGCTCGTCTGGCATATCCGGCCGCAAGACTTATTTTCAGATATCCATACATAAGGAGGCAGCCGGCTTTGTGGAAAATTCCGTTTTCGTACCGGGAATGGCTTCTCAGATAAGCAGCCATGCCAAACACAACAATTACAGCAAAAGAAACAAGTGAAATCTGTTCTATAAACGTCATGATCACCGACCTCCTTTATTATGATTCCTGTTATTATTTAACTATATATTAATCCTTATTTCTTTAATTGTCAATCTTTTTATTTATATCCTCATTAATTTCTGTTTTATTATGCAACAATTCCAATATAAAAGTCATTTCACGGTCCCCAAATGTATCTGGAATGGTATCTGCAATATTTTTTGTAATACCTGTTATATGTTGACCTGGAGCTTCTTCTTCCATTTACCCAGTACTGTCTAGGACAACGTCCATTGGATTCCATAGGGCCTATATAATCAGATAATGTGCATACCCGATAGAGCTTTCCACTTCGGATCTTAAAGACATTTCTGGAAACGCTTCTTCCAGTGATCATGGTGTTGATTATAAAGGTTTTATGTTTTTTGTTGTAACGAATCGGATCCTGATCAAAGTCTGTGATCCGAAAGGTTCCGACCAGCTTAACCTTGTTTTTATAAATCGTCAGAACCATCATCGTTCTCGTTCTGGTGTTGCAGAAAAATGCTTCCGGAACCTTGTCGCCAGTCACATCCTTAAATACATATCTTGTATGGCTGCTGTAATGCAGAGAACGGATAGAAGTTCTTTTTCCTCTGTCGTTATAACCCCATCCTGATCTGTCTCTCAAATCATACGTGATCCTGGCCTTACTGTTTTTTCTGGCCCAGTAATCCATTTTATCATTGTACATAAGGACTGCCTTGTTGTAGCTGATCCGTTTGGCTGCCTGAACCTCTGTTCCAGATACATTTGCTGTCAGCATCAGTCCTGCCAGGATTCCCAGAATCCCTTTTGTAAAAAAAGATTTCATTTTTTTCATAGCTCTTTCCTCCTTAAATCTTCTATACTGTTTTCTATAATTTCAGTATAGCCTCTGTTTCTGCAAATTTGTTTTTAAAGAAGATATTCCAGTAATTCTTTTTCATGACAGTAAGCCTCTTTATAAACTCTGTACAAATAGAAATTCTTTCCCTGTATTACCTGTTTTTCCACCTCTTCCTCCAGAACCTCCATAGGATCTGAGGAGCGCAGAAAATGAAGCACAAAGGAATCAAACTCCTGATCCGGACGCAATCTTTCAAATTCACAGTTTTCCAGGATGCGGCTGAGCCTGTTTATGGTAATATTATTTTCTTTATTCAGATCGACCCTCTGTCTGACAAAAAGCAGGAAACTAATCAGGGTTTCTCTGTTAATATCCCTTGCTCCTGTCATAAATTCCCGGAAATAATCCTCTCCTACGCGGCCTCTCTGATACGCTTTTCTTTTTTCTGCAGCATTTCGAGAGCCTTCTGAATCCCTCTCCTCCTCTCTTTTTCTCTCTTCCTTCTCCATTCTGCGCAGTTCCGCCTCGACGTGCTTCCACTCTTCTGTATCCGGATCCTGGCTGCAAAGCCCAAGAGAATGAGCCACACGGATTTTTGTATTTTCCGGCCACTCCTCAAATTTCCCATACAGCTCAAATAAAATTTCCATCCATTCTACTGATACATATCCAAAATAAAAATAATTAAATTCATCAAAAATACCTCCCGGAGTCAGAGCGGTATTCTGCAGATACTCCTTTTTTTCCTCCAGAGTCATCTGATTTTTCAGCTTATCCGCATCACGTTTAAGCCTGGTAAGCGGTTTCAAAAAGGAAAGCTCCTCCAGCGCAAATTTTTCGCTTCTTCCACGCTCGTCTTTATCCAGCATATTTCCATACTGTTTTTTTAAGGTCTCTTCTTTTTTGCAGCTTTCGTAATACTTATCGCAACGGTCCTGAATATAAAAATACAGATATTTGCAGAAATAATATCTGGCCCGTTCCCGGGCAGAGGAAAACTTCTCTATGTTCTCATTGATAAATTTCCAGAAATCCTGCATGGAGGTCAGATGAACGATCCGGTCCGCAAATTCTCTGGTCAGCAGCATTGTCTGCATACCCTCAAAGGATTCCTCCTCCACATATTCCTTCAGTTCTTTCAGCGTGATCTTTCCGCCTTTCATCAGACGACTTCCGCTGCTGTCTGACGCCTCCCGAAGCTTCTGACACGATGCGAAAAAATCCTTCCATTCTCCATAGCCCATTCCGTGACTGAACGCATACATCAGACAGGCTTCATAAAAGCTTCTTCCGTAAAGCACCGCACAATCTCTTTCCTTCAGCTCCTGTTCTACCCTTTCCAGGCTCCAGCCTTCTGCAAGTCCTCTGGCAAGTACCACCATCCGCTCCGGAATTCCTTTTTTATCCCCGGATTTTGAAATCTCCGGTGCATCTTCCATATCCATGGAAAAGTTCATGACCAGATTTTCAAACATATCATTTTTCTTCGTTCTGTCCTCCCTGATTCTATATGAATACTTATGATATGTATTATACACTATTTATCCGAAGCCCGTACAGGTATTCCAGGAATTTCTGCGCAATATTTACTAATGTACCACATCGTCGATACTGCCCGGAAGCTGATATTCATATTCATCATTTTTGGAAAACTGTTCTCTGCAGTCCGCCATGCTTGTTTCCACAATAGTATCTGACATCACATCATATTGTAAGGATCTGAAAATCCCGGAATCCTCCTGTTCATCATTATAACAGTCGATCCACCCATTTTCTTCATTCAGCTTCAAAAGTCCATTCCACTGTCCCCATTTGGTATACTCTTTTGCAATACCGATCCCATTGCTGTTTCCCGGAGAAATGGTGTAATACTCATAATAAAAATTTCCATCCTCTTCATAAACCTCAAATATATGAGGATAATAAGGATCCGGCTCATATACCCATTTTCCTACCAGATCTTCTGCATAAAGCGGACTTTCCATATATACCCAGGAGGAGCTCATAACCTGAACATCTCCCTGAGCGGAGATCCTCTGGTTTTCTTCAAACTGTGCTGTGGCAGCCGCCTGTTTTCTTGCAAGCTCACAGGCATGCAGCATATCTATATTTGCCTGTTCGATCTCAGAAAGCACAGAAGCGTCATATTCCTCTGAGGGCTGATACCAGTCCTGGGATCCAAAATGCTCCTTCATATCCTGAGAGTAAACTTCCTTTCCGTGTCTGGCGGTGATTTCATATCTGGCTGCTCTTAATTCCCAGTCGGAAAGTCCTGCAAGGCTTTCCTCTGTAATGATTTCCGCACTGCTCTGAGGCAGGATATCTGCCATGACGGAAACAGGAGACACCATTCCAAAAGTCATGATAAGTGCCGTAAACTGCATAATTTTTTTCTTCATAATACTCTTTTCCTCCCAAATTTTTTTCATTATCTCAGTATATCTTATATTCCTGCAGATTTGTTTTTTATATATGACAGCTTCTTTTTATTATGGCCAGTAACAGGGAGAAAATGAATCGGCAAAAAGGTCATCCGGATACCCATGTCTCAGAACAGCAACATAGATCCCCAGCTCCTCATCATTCAATATCACATAACTTAACCTATTGTGCTAATTCAATTTGAATTTATTGAAACCTCATAAAAGCCCAAAGTCTCCCCTGAGATAGAAGGACTTGATTTTTGAATCTCAGAAGATAAGCTGTTTGATTC
>URWL01000162.1 GCA_900551465.1 uncultured Blautia sp.
GTATTGTCTCTATATTTGCAGTGATCTTTATGATTCCTTTTGTGGAGGAATGGCCTTACAGAATCCACTTTACAATGGAAAATATATGGAAAGTGATCAGAGATACAGAGCTTTTCGATGTATATATGAACTCCATTTATGTAGCTTTTTATACGGCAGTTTTTGGTACGCTGATTGTTTACGGAAGTGCTCTGGTTACTGCAAGAAGTCAGGTAAATAAGTGGTTTAAGCAGGTGATCGACGGGATTGCGATGGTTACTAATACTATTCCGGGAATGGTGCTTGGACTTGCTTTTCTGTTCTGTTTCTCTGGAAGCAGTCTGCAGAATACTTTTTTGATCCTGGTGATCTGCAATACCATTCATTTCTTTTCTACGCCGTATCTGATGATGAAGGAATCGCTTGCCAAACTGAATGCTTCCTGGGAAACGACAGCAATGCTTATGGGAGACAGCTGGATCAAGACAATTCTAAGGGTTGTGACGCCAAATGCTATTTCTACTATCATAAGGGTATTCAGCTACTATTTTATCAATGCAATGGTGACCATAAGCGCCGTGATCTTCCTTGCGGGAGCACGTACCATGGTCATCACAACAAAGATTAAGCAGCTTCAGTATTACAATAAATATAATGAAATATTTATACTTTCGCTTCTGCTTCTTTTTACAAATATGGCAGCGAAATTTCTCCTGAACTGTCTGGCAGACAGAAAAAGCAGATCAGGAGAAAATGTCAAAAAAGAAACGCATAGGACACAGATAGCATCTGCAAAAATGAGGACTGCAAGGAGAGTGATTGCTGTTTTTGCAGCAGCTGTTTTGGTGATTTCTGCGGTATCGCTGGGAAGCGGAGGACGAAACAGCCAGCTGGTGGTGATTTATTCCAATGCAGATGATGAAGCGGTAGAAGCGATCAAGCAGACTCTGGATGAGAACGGATATCAGGGAAAATATATTCTTCAGACCTTTGGTACCTCAGAGCTGGGAGGAAAGCTTATGGCAGAAGGGAAAAACCTGGAAGCAGATCTGATCACAATGAGTACGTTCTATATTGACAGCGCCCAGGAGCAGAATCAAATGTTTCGGGAAATTACCTTTCCGGTAAATACGACAGAGGAGTTTCCTTCTTATTGTGCACCTGTTACAGCACAGGAGGGCGCTCTTATCATTAATACAAAAGTAATGGAGTCATCAGGACTTCCTGTGCCGAAATCTATAAAAGATCTGGCAGATCCTGTTTATAAGGACATGATCTCTGTTACGGATGTCTCTTCTTCGTCTACTGCCTGGCTGCTTTTGCAGGCACTCATTGACGCATACGGTGAAAACGAGGCAAAGGAGCTTCTCGCAGCAATTTATGAGAATGCAGGGCCTCATGTGGAGGATTCCGGATCCGGACCATTGAAGAAAGTCCGGGCGGGAGAGGCCGCCATCGGTTTTGGCCTGAGACACCAGGCAGCAGCAGATAAGAAGGCGGGACTTCCCATAGATTATATTGACCCTGCAGAAGGGAATTTTTCCCTTACAGAGTCTCTGGCTGTTCTTGCCAAGGATACAAAAAGAGAACAGACAGCTATGGAAATGGCGCAGTGTATTATAGAAAATGGAAGAAAGAAGCTTCAGGAAACCTATCCCAATGCACTTTATAAAGGGGAAACCACAGATCCTGAAAATGCTTCTGCAAATCCCAAAACTTATAAAGAAATGCTGACAGTAGAGCTTCTGGAAAAGCACCAGAAGCTGTCGGAAGAATGTAAATAATTTAAAAAACATAGATCAGACATAAAGGAGAAATCAAAATGAAAAATTACAAATTACTTACCCCGGGACCACTTACTACAACAGATACAGTAAAAAAAGAAATGATGTTTGACCATTGTACCTGGGATGATGATTACAAAAAAATCACACAGGAAATTCGAAAGGACCTTCTGGATCTTGCTCATGTATCTGAAGAAGAATATACAGCTGTTCTGATGCAGGGAAGCGGAACCTTTGGCGTAGAATCTGTGATTACCAGTGTGATTGGAAAGAAAGAAAAGCTTCTGATCATAGCAAACGGAGCCTATGGTGAAAGAATGGCAGATATCGCAGAACATGCAGGCGTAGAATATCTTCTCTGCAGTGTGGACTATAATAAGGTTCCGGGATCATCTGAAATTTGTGAAATATTGAAAAAAGATCCTTCTATCACTCATGTTTCCATGGTGCATAGTGAAACAACTTCCGGTATCCTTAACGACATTGAGGCAGTGGGAAAAGTTGTAAAAGAAATGGGAAAAGTCTTTATTGTAGATGCTATGAGCAGCTTTGCAGGCGTAGATATTCCAGTGAAAGACTGGGGGATCAATTTCCTTGTCAGCAGTGCAAACAAGTGCATTCAGGGAGTTCCAGGATTTTCTTTTGTAATTGCTGATCGTCAGCTTCTTGAGGAAAGTAAAGGCAAAGCGAGAAGTCTGTCCCTTGATCTTTACGATCAGTGGAAAACAATGGAGATAGATGGAAAATGGCGTTTTACTTCTCCTACTCATGTGGTACTTGCTTTTGCTCAGGCGTTGAAGGAGCTGAAAGAAGAGGGAGGGATACCGGCGCGAAACAGACGTTACAGAGAAAATAATCAGCTTCTGATCCAGGGAATGGAACAGCTGGGAATCCATCCTTATATTGACGGAGAACATCAGGGACCGATCATAACAACTTTTTATTATCCGGAAAATTATGAGTTTAAATTTTCTGATATGTATCAGTACATTAAGGACAGAGGATATGCAATCTATCCGGGGAAGGTAACAGAGGCAGAGACCTTCCGTATTGGAAATATTGGTGAAATTTATAAAGAAGATATCGAAAAGGTAGTAAATCTGGTTAAGGAATTCCTGGAAAGTACCAGAGGATAGGGGGGAACGACAATGAGAAAATTTGACTGTGTGATTTTTGACTGGGCAGGGACAACGGTAGATTATGGATGCTTTGCGCCGGTTCAGGCATTTGCTGAGGTATTCCGTCATTATGGGATAGAACCGACAATGGAAGAGGTAAGAGAGCCTATGGGAATGTTAAAGATCGATCATATCCGTACGATGCTGAACATGCCCAGAATCCGCAAATGTTGGGAAGAAAAGTATGGAAAGGCACCGGAAGAACAGGATGTCAGGGAGCTTTTTGGTATCTTTGAAGAAAAGCTTATGGGTATTCTTCATATGTTTGCAGACCCGAAGCCCGGAGTGCCTGAAGTGATCCAAAGTCTTCGCGCAAAGGGATATGCCATTGGTTCTACAACCGGATACACAGATAAAATGATGGAAATTGTTGCCCCTGCCGCAAAAGAAAAAGGATATGAGCCAGACTGCTGGTTCAGTCCGGATTCCACTGGACAAAAAGGCCGCCCTTATCCCTATATGATTTACAGAAATATGGAAAAATTGGGAATTCAGGATGTAAGACGGGTGATAAAAGCAGGCGATACCGTTTCGGATATCAGAGAAGGAAAAAATGCAGGTGTATTTTCTGTGGGAGTGATTCTTGGAAGCTCTGAAATGGGACTTTCCCAGGAGGAATTTGAAAGCCTGTCCTGGCAGGAGCAGCAGGAGAAATGCAGAAGAACAGAACAGAGATTTCTGGCTGCAGGAGCCGATAAGGTGGTTTATGACCTGAGAGAGCTGGAAGCATTTCTGGAGATATAAGAAAATAAAAAGAGTATCCGGCAGTTGTGATATTGCCGGATGCTCTTTTTTACATAAATCATGCCAGTGGGATTTTGTCTGCTTTGCGGAAGAAGAAAATACCGATAAGGAACATAATGGAAAGCGCTCCTACACCCAGATTTACACTGCCGGTAATCTGGCTGATCATGGATACCACCATAGTTCCCGCAAAGGAAGCTCCCTTGCCGCAGATATCGTAAATCCCAAAGTATTCGCCGGATTTATTTGCCGGGATGATCTTTACAAAATAAGACCGTGAAAGAGACTGGACCGCACCCTGGAAGATGCCCACAGCAATGGCCAAAAGCCAGAACTGATACTGCTCTTTCAGGATGATCCCGTACATGGCGATCAGGAAATAGGCGCCGATACAGACAGTGATCAGCTGTGAGGAATTGACCTTCCGGGATAATTTTCCGAAGATCAGAGCTGCCGGGAAGGCCACGATCTGGGTTACAAGAAGAGCCAGAAGAAGGCCGGTAGAATCAAGGCCCAAGGCGGTTCCATAGGCAGTTGCCATGTCTATGATGGTATAGACGCCGTCAATATAAAAGAAAAACGCGATCAGGAAAAACAGAATCTTTTTATTCTGTTTCAGTTCAGAAAAAATTCCGCCCAGACGCTTAAAGCTTGCTGCAAGATTGTTTTTTGCGTTTGTTGTCTGGTAGTGAGTCTGCTCATAATGTTTGAGCAGAGGAAGACTCATCATGATCCACCAGATCGCTACCAGAAGAAAAGCCAGTCCCATGGCTGTTTTCATGGAAAGACCGATTTTGTCATAAAAAAGAACAAGAACGAGGCTCAGGATGAAGGGGATGCAGCTTCCGATATAGCCCCATGCATAGCCTTGGGCGGAAACTTCATCAGCACGGTCTTCGGAGGTTACATCCGGAAGCATGGAGTCGTAAACTACAAGGCTCAGAGAGTAAGCGGATTTTGCAATAACAAAAAGCAGCAGGAACCAGAGCCACGACTGACTGAATCCAAGAAAGACACAGCCGATGGCGCCGATCAGAAGAGCGGCAAGAAATATTTTTTTTCTCCGTCCTTTTGTGTCAGAGGCTGTTCCCACGATGGGACCCAGAACGGCAACGATGATTGTGGCCACAGAGACTGCGTAGCCCCAGTAGGCAAGATAATTTACTTCCGAGATCCCTGCCTGATCTGCAAGATAGTTGAAATAAATGGGCATGATGGTGGAAACCAGAAGCGTAAAGGCAGAATTTCCCACATCGTACAGGATCCATTTCTTTTCCATACTGTTTAGCTTAAATTTCATAAGTATCCTCCTTGAAAAGCCGTGTTTTCGGAAGTCATCTGCAGCTTCCGGTCATGCTTTTATTTTATCAGATTTTTTTCAGTATAGCACGCATATTTATTAGAATTATCATGAAAAAATCAAAATATGGTAAAATCTAAAAGACTTTCCCTGTTCTTTTGTTTTTGATATAATAAGGAACGTTAAAGTACAGTAAAGAGAAAAACAGGGAGGGACTGTGAATGCGGGAAAGAGAATATAATATGGATTATCTGAGGATTTTTGCCTGTTTTATGGTCATATTTCTTCATGTAGCTGCACAGAACTGGTCTTCGGTAGAGGTAACAGGGAAACAATGGCATGTTTTTAATCTGTATAACAGTGCGGTAAGAAGCTCTGTCCCTTTGTTTCTGATGCTGAGCGGTAAG
>URWL01000163.1 GCA_900551465.1 uncultured Blautia sp.
GTTATAGCCCGGACAGTTTCTGGTGCAAAATACACCGGATCCCCATGTATCTCTTTATCAGCAGGAAATTTCTCATTTTCCCAAAAACAATTATCAAAATCAATCAACTTTGCTGTTACCGCTCCAGATTTCAGACTTTTCAAAATTATATTGTCAGGTTTAAGATCGCCATGTACAATTCCTTTTTCATGTATCATAAAGACACTATGTGCCAATATTCTGCATAATTTTATTTTTTCTTTCTCACACAGGTTTTCGATATTTTCCCATCCAATTCCATCGATCTTTTCCGTTGTAATATAATATTTCGTACCGCACCTAAAAAATTCACAGATATTCACCAAATTCCCGTCTGAACATTCACTCAATGACTTGTATAAATAAATCGCTCTAGTTTCGTACTTCTCACAAATTTTTCTTTTACGTGCTGTCATTTCCGGTCCAAACAGGCTGTCATCTACCGGATAAACCGGTGTCAAAAATTCCTTAATAAAATAACTACATCCATTTTTTTTGGCAAATGCCCATTTTGAAAAACCACTATTGTCTGTTTTCAAATCACCCTCTATGATATATCCATTTATTGTTTTCATAACTGTTTTTCTGATAAGCTTCATATTTTAGCTTATATTCCTTCCATTCACTTAACAATATTTCTTTTTCAACACTATCAAAAGAATATTTCTGCTTCACTTCCTGTAATCTATCAGAAAAATAGTACCGCATAGCATGAAAACTGCCAAATCCTGCCGCATATACGCACATAGTATAATCATCTCCTGATATTTTTTTCAGTACCTGGTCTATTTCATTTTTCCATTGTTCCATGCTTTCTGATCTTTCCATAGTTTCTAAAAACAATCGTTCAAACGCCATAGGTGAGCGAAGATACCCGAAGCATCCGTCTGTTGCCGAGATAACCAAAGCAGGGAGTTGTTCTATACCTGTTCTCCGATTTAAACCATATGAATGAGAAGCAGAAATCACATTTTTCATAGGTGCATCTTCAAAAAGGTTATCCATAGCATCTGTATTAGCAATATCATCCACCGTCACCTGATGCAAACCACCGATGTCTAGAAGATATCCTCTGGAGTCTCCTGCCCAGATAAACTCTGTCAATAAAGCTTTCTCTTTCCAGGGAGCAATCAAAACCAATGATAATGTAGAGGGGAATTCCTTCATTAAATTACCTTTCAGCATACTTTTTCCCTTTCCCCTATCAGAGCATGCTTTCAGATGCTGATCTATTAAAAATTTCAGCCTTCTTACCTCTTTTAAAGAAAAACATTCTTTCAAATCATCCGGAAGCGCAGCAAACCAGTGAGCGGATACTTCAGCAAGTACCCTGGCAGCCACATAGGCTCCACTGTGTCCATCAAAAAAAGGATATACTTTTGAACCACTGCCTCCACTTCCATCAAAAACACCAATTATCCCCTTTTTTTTGTCTATATCTAAAAGAAAACTATCTTCACCTTTTCCTTGTACTTTTTCTCTAGACAGACAAAAACAGTAATCTGTTACAGTTTTGAAATCTGTTTTTTTACTTTCCCTTATATAATTCTGTTTTTTTATTTTATTGTTCATCCAGAATGTATCCCTCCTGACCATTTTCGTCTGAAGATGTAACTTCCTGATTATCTTCCAGAATTTTTTTTACAATTGCAGTTAATTCTACTGTTTTTTCGTTTTCCATATCTTCATTATCAAGATAATCTTCTTCACCTGTATTATCTTGCAGATTCTGTGTTATTCTATTTATCTGATCTTGTAATTTTTTAATCTGCTCTTTCTGTTCTTTTATTTTGTTATCCTGAACTTTCTGTTTCTCCACCATAAAATCAAATCTTTTATCCTGCTTCTCAATCTGATCCTGCAGTTTATCAATATAGCTCAGTTTTTGCGTCAGGTTGTTATTCTTATTCTGCAGTCTTCCTATATAAATACCATTAAGTAAGATCAGTGCTAAAAGACAAATGCCAACAGCTATTGTCGCTTTTCGAAATTTATTAGAAAGTGTTTTTTGTTTTACTTTTCTTTTTGCATCTTGAGAAACCAATGATGGACTATCCGGATTTTTCGTTCGGAAAAATATTTCGACATTCTCACCTGATTTTGTATCAGATAAATCTTTATCTGGATTTAAGGGTTTCTCTGGAGAATTCTCTTTTTCTTTACCTTCAACAAAATCAAGAGAAATCCCTTTCCACTGAGGTATAATTTCCTGCTCATATCCACAAAAAGTACATTTTTTTTCATCATCTTTTATTTTTTTACCACAATTTCCGCAATACATATATTTCCCTCATCTTTCCAAGCCACATATCTGACATCTTTTTTCCTCATCATTATTTATACCGTCACAATAACTACATTTCCATCCATATGTAGCCGGAATATGTCGATATATCACTTTTACCTCTTTTGTCATTTGTGGCATAGACTGCACTGAGGTAAAATCTGGTGTTGATTTCGTTCCGTATATAATTCCTGTTTTTACAGGAATTACTGTTTCCTTAGCTTCTTCTTTCTCATCTTTATGCTTTTCTGTTATTTCCACATCATAATACGACGTCTCAGAACCTTTTTCTGTTCTCTTAGACTCGTCTTTTATACAAAACCTCGTAATAAAAATCCCTATCAATACAGCCAGACACACTATAATTAATATTTCCATTAATATTATTTCCATATTTTTATATCTCCTTTTGAATACCATAATAATTTTATTTATCCTTCTTTTCAATCTGTGACATCCAATAGGGGCAAATTATTTAAACAAAAAGAATCTGGCTGACTCCATCAAAAAAGATCAAAAAAAACAGAACCCTTTACAGGATTCTGCTTTTTACGTTTCATTAGTCTTCAACTTTAACGATTTCTTTCTTATTGTAGCTTCCGCAAGCCTTGCATACTCTGTGAGGCATCATCAGGGCACCACACTTGCTGCATTTTACCAGGTTCGGAGCACTCATCTTCCAGTTTGCACGTCTTTTATCACGTCTAGCTTTAGATGTTTTGTTCTTTGGACATATGGACATAGGTTACACCTCCTTAAATTTACTAAATATATCACTGATAGCTGCCATGCGGGGATCCTTCGGCTCCTCTGCACATCCGCAGGGACCGTCGTTGAGGTTTTTCCCACACTGGCTGCAGATGCCTTTGCAGTCTTCTCTGCAGAGTACCTTCAAAGGCCAGCTCATCAGTACCTCAAGATAGACCAACCGGTCCACATCCAGGTCCATTCCTGTGAGATAGTTGCTCTCATCCAGTTCATTAACTCTTTCTTCATCTGTAAGCTTCATATCCAGCTTTCGCTCAATATGACACGGTATCTCTACTGCCACCTGCTCAAGGCAACGGTCACAGGGCATTCCCACAGTCACAGAAGTGCTGCCTTTAAGCTCAAGAACCTTATTGCCAGTATTGGTAATGGTCAGTTCTACCGGTTTTTTCTCCAGTACAGGAAACTGTCCAAGCTGAAATTCTATTTTTTCAAGTTCCAGCTCTGCGCTGACCTGTATGGTTTTTCCCTCACAGGATGTAACATCTGATAAATGAATCTGCATAATTATCTCCTATTCACACTTAGTCAATTATACATAGGAGGCAACCCTTTGTCAAGGATTTTTCCAACTGTTACAACAATTCTGCTATTTTTTGTCAAAAATGTCAGGACGGCTCATAAGCTCTAAAGGATAATCTCCCAGATGTTCCAGTTTAAATCCATTTGCTTTATATTTTTCATAATCAAAGGCATTCAGTTCATCACAGGCAAGCTTATGGAATTCATAGAAATTCGGCCAGTATTCGTAACCATCGCCCAGATTATGAGTCAGATATGCATCCGCAATATCACAGCCCATCTGAGGAGCCACATAAAAAGCACCCATAGCAAGAACATTTACTCCATTTCCTGTAATGGCACGAAGAGCTGCCGGAACACTTTCCACTACTCCCGAAAAGACACCCGGACATTTGCTTGCCGCAATGTGGATTCCCATTCCGGTTCCGCAAAAGATCAGCGCACGCTCAAATTCACCTTCAGAGATCATAGAGCCTACTCGAAGACCGATCCGATGGAACATTAAATCTGTATCATCGTCTTCCGGAGAGCGTACTCCTACATCCGTCACAGTCCATCCATACTCTTTCAGATGAGCCACAACAGCCTCTTTCAAAGGATATCCTGCAAAGTCCGCGCCTACAAGTATCTGTTTGTCTTTTATGGTTTTCATCACATTACCTCCTGATCTCTTATTTTTATATCCTTTTTGTACTTCTATTCTGTAAGATAATCCAACAGATTTTTAAAAAGACGGTCATACCCTTCCCACTGGCAGAACTCCAATGGAGCCCAATGAGGAGAACAGTCACTGGAAAATACTGCTGATCTTCCTTTTCCATACTGACCTACTGCGATAAAAGGATCTCCGCAGATAGACGCGACCAATTCTGCTTCCGGTTTCATAATGCTTTTATTATATCCCAAAAGCCGCGGCCATTCTCCCTGGATTCCATCCAGAACCGGGTGCTCCGCCAGGATTGTTTCCGGGGAAATTCCTTCGCAGTGTTCCATTCTGTCATCATACGGAAGAAGCTGTACCGGAAGTACATCCTGTACTGGTGTTGCCCACCATTTTCCCTGCCCGCCGATTCCATTAAACGTCATATAACCGCCAAACATCAGAAGTGCTCCGCCCTGAAGGACATATTCTTTCAAAAGCTGACAGCGATTAGGAAACATTTTTCCGGAAGAAAATGTTTCGGAGGGAATGAGCAGCGTATCTGCGCCAATATCTGACAGGACTATGCAGTCATATTCCTGCAGTTCTTCTATGGTAAAAGGAAAGCTGTCATTTGCAATGTGATTGGGCATATAGGTCAGCTCATATCCGGCTTTTTCAATAGCCTTATCAATCCAGCCAAGTCCTGTTTCATATTTTGCTGCCGAAAAGCTGTTAAATCCTTTTGTTTCTGTCTGGACTGCCATCCAGGATTCACCTGCAAATAAAACTTTTTTTGCCATAAATTGTCTCCTCTCTGATTATTTTGCTTTCTTAGGCTTCTGACTGAAATAATCGATCACAAGTGCCAGGATCAGAACTGCGCCCCAGATCAGTGTTACATAATAAGTGGATACACTTCTGAAACGGTTGATACCGGCTTCGATCATTTTCAGAAGGACGATTGCTGTAAGCACTCCGGAAATCTTTCCTTTTCCTCCATTTGGGCTGACACCGCCAAGAACGATCAGAAGAATCGCCTGCATCGTATAATTGCTTCCATAATCTGCTCTTGCAGAGGAATAGGTCGCAAGCATCATCAGACCTCCCAGTGCCGCACAAACAGAAGATGTGATATA
>URWL01000164.1 GCA_900551465.1 uncultured Blautia sp.
CTCCATGACCGGTTCCGTGATTATAATCCTCTCCCAGTCTCCACAGTGGTTCTCTGGCGAGATAATCCAGATTCTGTCCGCAGCAGCCATAATGGAATTTGGCATCGCTTAAGCGAAGATGTCCCTTCAGAACAAGAGTAAAATATTTTTGTTCTTTTTCTGTCAGTTCTCCAAGAGCAATGGTACGGGTGATATCGGTACTTCCTTCCAGATAATGTCCGCCGGTATCGCAAAGAGCCAATCCCTTTGGCTCCAGAGGAATATCTGTCTCCGGTGACGGACTGTAGTGGCACATAGCCGCATGACCGCCATAAGAAACAATAGGATCAAAGCTGTTGTCCAGGAAATTTTCCTGTTCTTTTCGAAGCTGGAAAAGATGCTCTGCTGCACTGAGTTCTGTGATCTCCATTTTTCCAACGTTTTGTTTCAGCCAGTAAATAAACTTTGTCACTGCCACACCGTCTTTGATATGAGCAATGCGTTCATTTTCTACTTCTGTGTGATTTTTGATGGCTTTTGGAAGAAGAGTAAGGTTTTCTTCATCCAGGATTTTTACTTCAGCTGGAATGCTGTTTACCAGACGGCTGTTAGCGTTTGCCTTGGAAAGGATCACGGTCTTTCCGGCAGGGATCGTGTTTACATATGTGTAGATATCATTGTATGGTTTCAGGACAACTCCATCTTTTTTCAGATTGGCAAGAACATCCTGCCCAAACGCTTTTTCATTGGCAAAAAGAAGCGCTTCCTCTTCGGTCAGTACCAGATAAGAAAGGACTACCGGGCAGCAGTGGATATCATTGCCTCTGATGTTCAGAAGCCATGCAATATCATCCAGGGAAGTAAGGACAAAAACATCTGCCTGCTTTTCCTGCATCTTCCGGCGGATCCGCGCACATTTCTCTGCTCTGGATTCTCCTGCCCATTTTATATCCAGTTCCATAACCGGTTCACAGGAAAGAGCCGGACGTTCCGTCCAGATTTCTCCGATCAGATCTTCTTCTACAGAAAAACGGATTTTTTTGTCGGAAAGCAGTTCTTTCAGCTCTTCTGCTTCTGCTGCGCTTACAGTTCTGCCGTCAAACCCCAGACACATTCCTTCTGTGAGCTTTTCTTCCAGAAACTCATGGATAGTAGGCACTTCCGGCTCACCCATTTTAAAAAGTTCCACCGTAGTTCCTTCCAGCTGCTGTGCAGCCTGGATAAAATATCGTCCGTCAGTCCAAAGCCCTGCCATATCCATGGTGATTACCGCCGTTCCGGCAGAGCCGGTAAAACCGGTGATATATTTTCTGCATTTAAAATAGTCCCCTACATACTCTGATGCATGGAAATCATCTGTTGGCACCAGATATGCGTCCACGCCTTTTTCTTTCATCAGGGCACGAAGGGCGCTAAGCCGTTCTGTTACTGTCATAGCCAAAACCTCTCCTTTGTATTGATTCTACATTAATTCAGCAGAATCTTCGTAATCATTGTACTGGTAAGTGTATCATAAAATTGAGGAATTTTAAAGCCTATGCCCCAAAATATTCATCTAGCTGTTTTTTGAATTCTTCCGGAATTTCCTGTGGGAACGGCATACTGTCGATTGCTGCAAGACTTTCTGCAATGTGGCAGAGAAGCTGTGCGCTCCTTTCCAGAGACCAGGCAGAAAGAAGCTCTACCGTGTCGTAATGGGTATGCATGCCAAAACCGTCCCTGTTTAAGGTCATTGCCGGAATTCCTTTCCAGGCAAAAGTATTGGAATCACTTCCCCAGATCTGGTTTTTGGTAGTCATTCCAATGCCAGTTTCCCGTGCAAGATAAGTCAGCATGGAACAGATGGAAGAATCTCCTGTTACACCGATCACATTTCCTCCAACCAGTTGTCCTGCAAGGTCTACATTCATATTAAAGCGATGCGCATCCAGCTCGCTTTCATGAACCTTGATATAATCCCGGCTTCCCAGAAGTCCTTTTTCTTCTGCCCCGAACCAGATAAATTCCAGTGTTCTGCGGGGCTGGTGTTCTTTGAAATAACGACAGATTTCCATAATAATGGCTGCTCCTGCCATATTGTCATAGGCTCCCGGACCCTGAGGAACCGAATCGTAGTGAGCGGTAAGGGTCAGAATCTCCTCTGCCCGGTCTGTTCCGGGGATCCTTGCCACGATATTTCCGGAAGTACGGCTGACCTCTTCCTGAAGTAAGGTAAGACGTGCGCGGGAAGCTCCTTTTGTAACTATTTCCAGGGCATCCAGGTAATGAATTCCAACACCCTGGATCAGCTCTCTTTCATTCAGGGAATCGAAAAGCTTCTGAGGGATTCCGGCTGCTTTTGGCATCCGGTCCTCTCCTTCATCGACAGGAGTACCGGTGATACTGACAAATCCTGCTGCACCTGCTTTTAACAGCTTCAGGTACATATCCTTACGGACAATCTCATTTACCATAACAATCTTTCCCCTTACATGGGAAAGGCTGATCTCGTCTCCGTTTTCCGCATAGACAAAATCTGCTTCGATTCCTTCATCTGACGTATTTCCGCACCGAATGTAGCCTTCCGCCTGATATTCTTTATAATAAGGCTCTGTTACGGCAAAAGCAGCCTTTCTGATCTCCCAGGTATAAAAAGGAAATTCTTCCAGATGGCTGTCCATTCCAAAAGAGGAAAGTTCCTCCCGGATAAGGGCAGCGGCTTTTTTTTCTGCATCCGTTCCTGCTTCCCGGATAAAATTAAATTTTGATACAAAATCCATCTGACGCTGTCCGCTGATGTTTCTTTTATTCATAATCTTCTCTCCATTTTGTTTAAAATATCAATGAAATTACATGTGATTCCTGTAAAAAATATACTAAATTATGATCGCATTGTCAATTATTTTGTATTGATCTGTCTTATTCTTTCCAGTTTTCCATATGACGAATAATTCGTTTATAGAAATCAACTGCCTTTGGAAGTGTATTGATATTAATATTTTCATTGAGCCCATGGATACTCTGATACTGCTGCTCATTGATTTCCAGAGGGGCAAAACGAATGCTGTTTTTGCAGACAGGGGTATAAAATTTTGCGTCGGTTCCTCCTGTCATAGCATACGGCGCTACGATCACACCCGGGAACATTTTTCTGACCACATGCTCCACCAGGCGGAAAGGTTTTTCTTTGTAGTCTACTACCGGACAGGGTTCGTGGATCAGGATCGGTTCTACCTCAATTTCATATTTTTTTGCAATTTTTGATACAAGAGCCAGACTTTCCTTTGGTCCCTGATGATGGATAAAACGCATATTTCCTGTTACATAAGCCTCCTGAGGAACGACGTTTAATCCATCTGCTCCCTTTGCCATGGTGAAATTCAGGGTTGTAGAGATCATGGCAGCGCCCAGAGGGTTGACCTTTGGAAGAAGTTTTTCCAGAAGGGGCTCCAGCTGGCGCTCATACTTCATCACTGTGCCCAGAGGCCCTTCTGTACAGGGAGCCATCCTCCG
Organism: uncultured Blautia sp.; assembly: GCA_900551465.1. GTDB lineage: Bacteria > Bacillota > Clostridia > Lachnospirales > Lachnospiraceae > Blautia_A. Next base: position 3,472 of record URWL01000164.1, read on the forward strand.
GAACATTTCCGCTACAGTAGGATTCATTTTTGCAGTAAAAGGATTATGGTTTTCAATATCCATCATAAAGGCTGCCAGACGTGTAAGGGGAGTCTGTTTCTGAGGTACGCTGGCATGTCCGCCATTTCCTCTGGCAGTAAAACGGATATCTCCATAACCTTTTTCCAGGCAGCCTACCATGGCAAAACGTCCTTTCACCCCTTTCATAGGCTCTTCTTTGATCATTCCGCCTTCATCCATCAGGAAACGCAGCTGTACCTCATGATCCTGAAGCCATTTTACGGTAAGAGAGGCACCTTCTCCTCCGATCTCCTCCGTACAGCTGCTGGCAAGATATACGTCGCATTCCGGTACATATCCTTTGCCGATCAGCTCCTCTGCTGCCTGAAGAAAACAGAAAAGACTGCCCTTGGTATCCACTGTTCCTCTTCCCCAGACAGCTCCGTCGATGATCTCCCCGCCAAAAGGATCGTGTTCCCACTGTCCGTTTGCCTCCACAACATCCTGATGGCTCATAAAAAGAATGGGTTTTCCATTCCCTTTTCCGTTCCATTTGAACAGAAGGCTGCCATTAAATTCATACTTTTCACAGGTTTTGTGTATATTTGGAAAAAGCTGCTCCAGAACCTCATGGAACCGGTAAAACTTGCTGAGATCCTGGTCAAAGCTGCTGGAAATTGTCTCACAGCGGATCATTTTTCCAAGCTTTTCTCCATAAAATATTTCTCTTTCATTTGATTCTGTTTTTTCTTTTATACTCATTTTGTCATCCTCCTTGATTAAAGCTTATTCTTTTTCCATAAAACATATCCGATCACAAGAGCCATTCCGCCTGCCGGGATCAGAAGAATGCTGGTCTGTGAAATAGCTCCGGGCACAAGTACGCAGAGAAGAGTCATGGAAATCAGAGGGATAGCTGCGATCTTCATGCTTTTTCGGAAATATTTCAGTCCCAGAGCTCCAAAAAGTGCCGGAACCACAGTATCAAAGGCCGGAGTCAGCACCGGGTTTTCCAATACCGGAGTCAGCGGAACCAGAAGAAGGACACCTGCAAAGATCACCAACATGGTCACAATGGAGCTGGATGCCACGCTTAACGTAGAAATAATCTCGTTTTCTACGGTGCCAACCTCTGTTTTGGCAATGTCCCTGGCATTCATGGCACAGGGGATTTTCAGGTTTGTTACGTTTCCTGTAAGAAAGGTCAGATAGCTTCCACCATTTCCCAGCATAGGTGCGTATACAAGAAATTCTACGATCCCCACAGGAATATAGACCATTCCTACCTTAATAAAACCATTAAAAAAACTCTTCAGATCCGGAAAGGCTCCATATATGCCGCCAAGCAGAAAAGGAACTGCCAGAAGCAGGACTGCGGCTGCGATCAGCATTATCCTTCCCAGGCGATGCTGCTGTCTGTTAAATTCTTCCAGAAATTTCTCTTTCTCCATTTACTTTTCCTCCTAAAGACTGATCAGAACGGCTGCGGCCATTCCCACGATCATGCTGACTGCGACGCTGAAATTTTCCAGCCATTCCATTTTTTTCTTCACGATCAGATATTCAAAAACTGCCATTGTCAGTGCGGAAACACCTGCCACCATAAGGGGCAGATGATTTTTGAACGCAGTCCATGTACCTACATAAGAACCGATATACGCGCTGCAAAGGCCGATAAACATAGCAATAGTCGCATAAGCTCCAAAACCTGGACGGCTGCCTTCTGCTTTTTTCTCTTTTTTCTGAAACCTGGTCAGATATTTTTTCAGACCAAAGATACAGCAGGTAATACCACTTAAAATCCCCGCTGTCATTACAAGGGCGATGGTGGTAAATGCCGCTATGGACATTTCACTTACCTTCAGTCCGGAAAGTCCCATAC
>URWL01000165.1 GCA_900551465.1 uncultured Blautia sp.
GTATTATGATCTACCCACTTCAGTGTTTTGCTCTGATATGTGAGGAAAGAAGGGCTTGTAGTAGGGGTAGGTGTCGGTGTTGTAACAGTCTGCTCCTGTTTTAAAACTGCAGTCAGCCCATCTGTGCCAAGTATAATACTGTAATCTTCTGTATCATATGAAAACTGTTCTGCTGCTGCTTTAAATTCATCAGCAGATACCGGAGTTCCATCGGCTTTGCTTCCTGCTTTTGCAACTACTTTCTGATCTGCCGCTGCAGAAGCAGTCAGTGAAATAGAAGAATTGGTCAGTGCATCTGTTACTACAGCAGCTGCCTCTCCGTCCAGATAAAGGTTTGCACCTGTATTGTCTTTGATGGACACAGTTCCCTGTACGGCAATATCTGCATTGCTGTATACAGCTCCTTTTGTACCGCTGTTTCCTGTAATGGTACCGCCTTTAAGGACAACACTTCCACCCTTGCTGTCAATAGCTGCTCCTTCTGCAGAGGTAGTGTTTCCGGAAAGGATAACACCATCGGAAATACCAAAGCTTCCTTCGTTTTCAACCCTGACAAGAGCGCCGGAAGAAAGTTCTGCTCCACCGGATCTGTTTTCACCGCTCAGAGTAAGTCTGCCGCCGTTTTCTGCAGAAAGCTGAAGTTCACTGTCTTTTCCTGTTACTACAAACATATCTCCGTCCAGATCCTTATTGGGATCCTGAGGGTCGATTCTTCCAATGGATACGTCTGCTGCTGCTACGATATTGATTTTTCCGTTTTCAATCCGAACTGTTTCAGAAAGAGAAAACTGTTTGGTTATTTCTACAACTACTGCTTTGGATTTATCATGGTCGTCTGCCTGATAATATTCCAGTGCAGCGTTTACTGCATCCTGAAGAGTTGCATAATAAACCGGTTTTACGGATCCATCAGCCTGGATCAGGTTCACAGATACCCCCATATCAGTCTCAACAGGACCACCCGGTATCAGTGTCGCAGAAGGCTCCGGTGTTACGGTAGCCTCTGGTGTTACGGTGGTTTCTGGTACAGGCTGTGCATCACCATTTGGCTCAGCAGGAGTTTCTGTTGGCTCAGCCGGTGTCTCTGTGGGAACATTCGGAGTTACGGTTGGTTCTGCCGGTGTTTCCGTAGGAGTATCTGGAGTTTCGGTTGGTTCAGACGGTGCTTCTGTCGACGCATCTGGTGTTTCAGCAGGTTCAGACGGTGCCTCCGAAGCAGCTGATTCGTTGTCTATTGTTTCTGCTGCAGTCTGTACACTGTCCTGCTGAGCAGCAAAAGCAGTGCCGGGAACAGAACCTGCAGCAACTACACCTGCTAAGATAACTGCATATAATTGTTTTTTTCTCATTAAGTCCTCCCATAGCATATTATGCCATTACGATTTCAGTGATCAAGTACTGTTAATTATTATAAGCACAAGTAAATCAAAAGTCAAATTTCACAATAAATTTCTGTCCTGAAATCTTTTACTGACGGATCTGTCCGTTTCCATAAATGATATATTTGGTCGTGGTCAGAGCAAGGAGTCCCATAGGCCCTCTGGCGTGAAGCTTCTGGGTACTGATACCGATCTCTGCCCCGTAGCCGAATTCAAATCCGTCTGTAAATCGTGTAGAAGCGTTTACATATACAGCTGCTGCGTCTACCTGATCCAGAAATTTCTGTGCGTGTGTATAATTTTCTGTAATGATCGCCTCAGAATGGCCTGTATTATACTGATTGATATGTGCAATGGCTTCCTCTACAGAATACACTACCTTGATGGAAAGTATGTAATCCAGATATTCCGTTCCCCAGTCCTCCTGCACAGCCGGAACGGCACCTGGCATAAACGGAATAGCTTTTTCATCTGCACGGAGTTCTACATTTTTTTCCTGAAGTCTCCTGGCAAGAACAGGAAGAAGTTCTTCTTTAACGCTGTCGTGGACAAGAAGAGATTCGCATGCATTACATACGCCCACTCTTTGTGTCTTTGCATTCAGTATGATATCGGCTGCCATGTTAAGATCCGCTGTTTCATCCACATAAATATGGCAGTTGCCGGTTCCTGTTTCGATTACCGGGATCGTACTCTGATTTACCACAGCTTTAATAAGACCTTTTCCGCCACGAGGGATCAGTACGTCTACATACTGGTTCATTTTCATAAATTCACCGGCAGTTTCTCTGGATGTATCTGTAATAAGCTGAATGGCATCTTCTGTGATACCCTGTTCTTTTAGTGTTTCCCGAATGCATTCCACAATGGCCTGGTTGGAGTGGATCGCATCACTTCCTCCTTTTAAGATCACAACATTTCCTGTTTTAAAGCAAAGACCGAAAGCATCGGCAGTTACATTGGGGCGTGCCTCATAAATAATGCCAATAACACCAAGGGGCACTCTTTTTTGTCCGATCAGAAGTCCGTTTGGGCGTTTTTTCATACCGGTAACCTCTCCTACCGGATCTTCCAGACCTACAAGCTGGCGAAGCCCTTCTGCCATGCTTTCAATACGTTCTTTTGTCAGAAGCAATCTGTCTACCAGTCCTTCCGACATATGATTTGCCCTTCCGTTACTGACATCTGTCTCGTTTGCTTTCAGAAGTGTTTCTGAACATGCAACAAGATGATCTGCCACAGCTGAAAGAACCTGATTTTTTTTATTTGTGGAAATAGTGCGCAGACTGTCTTCTGCTGCTTTGGCTTTTTTCCCTAGTTCGATAAGCATCTCGTTCATAAAATCCCTCCTGTATTTATATTCGTATACACTGTTTTTCTGTTACTATAATTTCCGGAGAAATGTCGGTAGGTTCTGTTGGAACTTCAGGAAGGATCTGAAATTCAAAAGCAGCTGCGATTCGTTTCAGTGACGGATGCTTTTCCAGATATCTGTCGTAAAAACCTCCGCCGTATCCAACTCTGTGATTCTGTTTGTCAAAAGCCACTCCCGGCATGATCATCAAAGCGTCTTCCCATTCTGCAATCTCTCCTTGTGACGGCTCAGGAATCCCAAAATATCCTGGCTCCAGCTGAGAGAAATCTGTCAGTTTATAAAAGATCATATCTTTTCCGTCTACCTTGGGGACTGCAACCTCTTTGCCTGCTTTCCAGGCTTCCTGGATCAGAAATCCTGTCATAACCTCATGATTGTAATCGGCATATACCAGGATCTGTCTGGCCTCCTGAAATTCAGGAAGCGAGATCAGCCGCTCTGTAAGCTGTCGGCTCCACTGCTCTATTTCCTGGTCACTGCAGGCTTTTCTTGCCGAAAAAATCTGTTTTCTAATGAGTTTTTTTGCTTCCATACTTTTCACCCAGATTTGTGATACTTCCGTCTTCTTCTTTGATATTAATATTATCCAGCTGGTTTCTCAGATTCATACGGATCGTAGCAATATATTCCTTTCTGAGAGCATCTCTCTCTTTTTTTTCTTCTTCTGTAAGTCCGACACTTTTAGCCTTATGGGCCAAAGTGTTGATACGGTCAATTTTAATATTATCCATTTTTAGTCCTCTTTCTTCTGAATTTTATAAAAGTTTTTCAATATAATCGATAAGATAAAATTCTTCTTTCTGATTTCCTACAAAAAGTGTTCCGTAATTTCTTCCATGCATGATCTTATGAATCACATGGAAGTCTTTTCCGTTGGCGATGACCATGTCCGCTCCTGCTGCAGTAGCAATCTCGGCGGCTGTAAGCTTAGTTGCCATTCCTCCCGTTCCAACCTTGCTTCCGGGACCTTTTCCCATGCTTTTCAGTTTTTCATCCAGTGTTTCTACGGTATCGATAAACCTGGCATTCGGATTTGTATTTGGATCATCAGTAAAGAGTCCATCAATATCCGAAAGCAAAATGAGAAGATCCGCCCCTATCAGCGCTGCGATAACTGCAGAAAGGGTATCGTTATCACCAAAAGAGTCCAGAGCCTCAAGCTCGTAGCTGGAAATAGAGTCATTTTCATTTACAACCGGAATCGTGTTCATTGCCAGAAGCTCTTCAAACGTATTTCTTGCATGCATTCGGTTCAGGTTATTGACCATAGTGTTTTTGGTCATAAGGATCTGAGCTGCCATTTGATTATACTCGGCAAAAAGCTTCTGATAAATCATCATTAATCGAGCCTGTCCTACTGCGGAGCATGCCTGTTTCACCTTCAGCTCTTTCGGCTTTTCCTCCAATCCCAATGCCGCAGATCCTACAGCTACGGCACCGGAGGTAACAAGTACTACGTCTTTTCCCTGATTGTGAAGGTCACTGAGTTCTCTGACCAGTACTTCCAGTTTGCGAAGATTCAGTCGTCCGGTTTCTTTATGGATCAAAGAGGAAGATCCTACTTTGACTACTATTTTTTTCTTATCTTTCAGTAATTCTCGGTAATTCATAATTATCTGCTTCTCCAAATTCTAGTCATTATTATCTGTTAATTCCAAGCGCTTTCAGGGCCTGGGCCTGTTTTGCCTCCATCACAGCAGCTTCTTCCGGTTCCATATGATCATATCCCAGAAGATGAAGCATGCTGTGGGCAAAAAGAAAACTAAATTCTCTCTCTGTACTGTGTCCGTATTCCTCTGCCTGGGAAAAAACTCTGTCTACAGAGATCATCACATCGCCCAGGAGCAGTTCGTCCGTATCCAAGTCAAAATATTCATCTTGATCTTCTACTACAGAGTAATCTGCAGGCGTTTCAAACGGGATCATTGGAAATGAGAGAACATCTGTGGGAGCGTTGATGCTGCGGAATTCCGCATTGACACGCTTGATCTCTTCGTTATCTGTGATCACCAGATTTACAGATGCCTCATAAGGGCAGTTTTCACTGTCCAGAATCTGCTGCGCTACTTTATTGGCAAGTGCAGTATAATCGATATCCAACTGTCGGTCGGTTTCATAATCTATCTGGATCGTCATAAGCTTCTCCTAACTGCGGCGTGGTGCACGTGGCTTCGCCGGCTTTTGTTTTTTCTCATATTCATCATATGCCTGTACGATCTGCTGTACCAGAGGATGACGGACTACGTCTTTACTGGTAAGCTGGCAGAATCCTATATCATCAATTTTTTTCAGTACCTTCATGGCTACATCAAGTCCTGAAACAGCATCTCTCGGAAGATCCTTCTGGGATGCATCGCCTGTGATGATAACTTTAGATCCGAAACCGATACGGGTCAGGAACATTTTCATCTGTGCAGGTGTAGTATTCTGGGCTTCATCCAGAATGATAAATGCGTTGTCAAGGGTACGTCCTCTCATATAGGCAAGAGGTGCAACCTCGATCAGTCCACGTTCCATGTTTTTTGCGAAGCTGTCAGCTCCCATAATCTGATACAGAGCATCATAA
>URWL01000166.1 GCA_900551465.1 uncultured Blautia sp.
CACCAAAATCTGACAGCATTCTTCCTTCTATTACCCGCCGCTCCCTGATTTATGTAGCGCAGCATTACCTTGGACTGGAAGCAGAAGAACGCGAAATTCCATTTGAAGAGGTAAAAGACTTTGCAGAATGCGGACTCTGCGGTACTGCTGCCGTGATTTCTCCTGTAGGAAAGATCGTAGATCACGGAAAAGAGATCTGCTTCCCAAGCGGAATGACCGAAATGGGACCTGTGACAAAAAAATTATACGAAACATTGACAGGAATTCAGATGGGACGTATCGAAGCACCGGAAGGATGGCTGCAGGTAATTGAATAAAATAAAAAACTGCTTCAGAAGATTTTCTCTCCTGAAGCAGTTTTTTATTTTACTCTCTCATATTTTACAAATTCATATTCCAGGTCAAAATACGTCTGCTCTTCACTTCTGGCTGTTACCTTCCACTCCGGCATCTCATCCAGATTCGGGAAATAACGGTCTGCTTCATAGGCAAAATCGATTTTTGTGATATGAGCTGTATCGCAGTAAGGAAGAAGCTGTTTGTATACACTGTCTCCGCCAATACAATATACCTGATCAGAAGGATATTTTTTGATTTCCTCCAGAAGTTCTTCCAGCGTATGCACTACAACAGCATCTTTCACCTTAAAGTCTTTATTTCCTGTAAGAACAATATTGGTGCGGTTTTTCAGGGGCAGTCCGCCTGGAAAGCTTTCCAGGGTCTTTCTTCCCATGACTACGATCTTGCCTGTGGTTTCCTGGCGGAACATTTTCATATCTGCCGGAATGCTTACCAAAAGCTTATTATCTTTGCCAATGGCCCAGTTTTTATCAACTGCTACAATAATATTCATAATATCTGTTTCCTCTCTTTATTTCAGATAGCGATCGGGATGTTTTTGATCTGAGGCCATGTCTGGTAGTTCTCAATAATCAGGTCATCCACTGTAAAATCATAAAAATCTTTGATCTCCGGATTCAATTTTACTGTAGGTGCCGGATATGGAGTTCTCTGGATCAGTTCCTTTACAACCGGAATATGGCGGTCATAAATATGACAGTCAGAGATCACATGTACCAGTTCTCCTGCCTCCATATCACATACCTGGGCAAACATCATCAGAAGAATGGAATACTGGCAGACATTCCAGTTATTGGCAGCCAGAATATCCTGGGAGCGCTGATTCAGAATCGCATTCAGAGTCAGCTTCTCCTTTCCCGGTTCCTTAGTCACATTAAAGGTCATAGAATAAGCGCAAGGATACAGATGCATCTCGTGCAGATCCTGATGCACATAAATATTCGTCATGATCCTGCGGCTGTAAGGATTGTTTTTCAGGTCATAAAGGACACGGTCCACCTGATCCATCATACCTTCTTTATACTGATGCTTCACCTGCATCTGGTAACCGTATGCCTTGCCAATAGATCCGGTCTCATCTGCCCAGCTGTCCCAGATATGGCTGTTCAGGTCATGGATATTGTTTGATTTTTTCTGCCAGATCCAGAGGATCTCATCCATCGCACTTTTCAGGGCTGTTTTGCGAAGAGTCAGAGCAGGAAATTCTTTCCTGAGATCATAGCGGTTTACAACGCCGAATCTCTTGATCGTATAAGCAGGAGTACCGTCCTCCCATACCGGACGTACCTTCTCTCCTTCTGTGCTGGTGCCGTTTTCGATCACATCCCTGCACATATTGATAAAAACTGTATCTGCAACGCTCATATCTGCGCCTCCTTTTCCTGTTTTTTCGTTGGTCCACATCGTGCTGTGGTTCATTATATCATACGGCGCAGTGCTTTACAAATCTTATTTCCCATGCTATATTAGAACCCATGAAATTCATAATCACACTATTAAAACCACTTTCGTTTCTTCCAGCACTGCTGATGATGTACGTTATTTTTTCATTTTCAGCCCAGACCGGGGAGGTGTCCGGGGAACTCAGCTACAAAATCAGCTATGAAATCGTAGAAACGAAAAACGAACTTTTTCATACAGAAAAAAGCTATGACCAGCTTGCTTACGAAGCAGAACAGATCCATTACTATGTCCGGAAAGCCGCTCATATGACAGAGTATTTTCTTCTGGCCATTGCTATTTCATTTCCACTTTATGTATACAAAGTAAGAGGATTCTGGCTTTTCTTCCTTGCCGGTATTCTCTGTGTAGGGTTTGCCGGACTGGATGAGTATCACCAGTCTTTTGTATCCGGAAGAAGTCCCGGACTCAAAGATGTGGGCTTTGACAGTGCCGGAGCTCTGATCGGTATCCTTATGGTTCAGCTTTTTTGCTGGTCAAGTATGCATTCTCCGGATTCGAGACCTGTCAAACGTAAAAAACGCAGGAAAAAACATCGCAGATAGATCCGGGCTGCTTCACTCTATTTTGCCGCCTTTCACAACCAGATTGTCCGGATCTGCTGCTTCCCCGTAAACAGGAGCCAGTGTTGCTTCATAGTCTGCATGGAAAAAGCGTTCTTCACCAAGTGCCCGGATCTCATCATTGAGCCAGTAAAGAAGCGAGGTATTTCCTTTCTGAACAGCAGGTGAGATCTCATCCGTATTGCCGAGAGCCTCAATGCCGACGGTAAATCCGGGATTCTGGATCGTCCATGCCAGAACTTCCGTATTATCCGTAGAAAATGCATCCCCGCGTCCGTCCAGAAGCGCGTTATATGCATCTGCTCTGCCTGCAGTTCTACTTCCTTTCTCGGGCGTTTCTGCACTTTGACAGGAGCCAGTATGATGTTGTCCATAATATTTTTATGAGGAAAAAGCTCATAGCTCTGAAAGACCATGCCAATTCTCTGTCTGATCCGGGCAATCTTTTTGCCATTAGACATCACTTCTTCACCGTCCAGTAAAATTTTCCCTCCTGTAGGCATTTCCAGTCCGTTCATGCACCGCAGAAATGTGCTTTTCCCACAGCCGGAAGGACCAAGCACTAACAACGACTTCTCCCTTTTCTATACTGACATCAATCCCGTCAAGAATGACCTCATCACCAAATTTTTTCTTTAGTCCCACAACCCTTCCAGCAGCCGCAGGAAATTGTCGCCCAGAAAAAGTACACTAATCCCCGAATCCTGCATATTTCAGTCTCCTTTCCATAATTCCTGCTGCTATGGAAACAGGAAGTAAAAGAATCAGATAAAATAGCACCAGCATAACAAGCGCCTCATTCGTTTCATAATAAAGACCAATCAGATCCTTTGTGACATACATCAGATCTTCCAGTGCGATTCCACTGACCACAGAGGTTTCTTTTATAAGAAAGATCACATTGGCGCACACACCTGGAATCGATACAGCAAGCGCCTGTGGAAAAATACCCTCTCTCATTATCAGACAGGGATTCATACCGAGACCTGCAGCAGCTTCGATCTGGGTTTTCTCTACTGATCCAAGTCCACTCCTCAGAGACTCTGCCATATAGCTGCCGCCAAGAAAGCCAAGGCCTGCAATGGCACAGATCTCTGCGCTCCAGATAATCCCAAGCTTTGACAGTCCAAAGTAAAGAAAGAAAAGCTACACCAGCAAAGGGGTATTTCGACTGATTTCTATGTATACAGACACTGCCTGACAGAGGACAGGGATTTTATAGTACAATACCATGGAACACACCACTCCTGTCGCCAGCGCGATCAGTATCCCCCAAAATGCAATTTTTACAGTAAGCCTTGCTGCATCCACATACCAGGGCAGATATTCCATCATAAATCCAAAGTCAAGTCCCATTCTGATCCGGCTCCTCCTTCCCTTATATTTATAGAGATCATGATCTTACCGCATCAAAGCCATTTTGCAGATCCGCAAGGATATCATCAATGTGTTCCGTACCAATGGACAGGCGGATCGTATTCTGCCGGATTCCCTGATCCTCCAGTTCCTTCTCTTCCAGTTGGCTGTGTGTGGTCGTCGCAGGATGTATCACAAGACTTTTCACATCAGCTACATTGGCAAGCAGAGAAAAGATCTTCAGGCTGTCAATAAACTTATGGGCTTCTGCCTGTCCTCCTTTAATCTCAAAGGTAAAAATTGAGGCTCCGCCCTTTGGAAAGTACTTCTGATACAGCGCATGATCCGGATGATCCGGCAGAGACGGATGATTGACTTTTTCCACCTGCGGATGCCCAGCAAGAAATTCCACTACTTTTCTTGTGTTTTCCGCATGACGTTCCAGACGCAGGGACAGAGTTTCAATTCCCTGCAAAAGCAGAAAAGCCGCAAAAGGAGAGATCGTCGCCCCTGTATCACGGAGCAGGATGGCACGGATATAAGTCACAAAAGCAGCCGGACCTGCTGCTTTCACAAACGCGACTCCGTGGTAGCTTGGATTCGGTGCTGCAACTGCAGGGTATTTTCCACTTGCTTCCCAGTCAAATTTACCGGAATCTACAATAACGCCTCCCAGGGTCGTACCATGACCTCCAAGAAATTTGGTAGCAGAATGTACTACAATGTCTGCACCATGCTCTATGGGACGGATCAGATAAGGTGTGCCAAAGGTATTGTCTACAACCAGCGGCAGACCGTGTTTATGAGCAAGGGCAGCCAGAGCGTCTATATCCGGGATATCACTGTTGGGATTTCCGAGGGTTTCAATATAAATGGCTCTTGTATTCTCCCTGATTGCCGCCTCTACTTCTGCAAGATCATGGATATTTACAAAGGTTGCAGTAATTCCGAAGTTCGGAAGCGTATGGGCAAGCAGGTTATAGCTTCCACCATAAATGGTTTTCTGTGCGACAAAATGGCCTCTGTTCTGCCCCAGAGCCTCAAGAGTATAGGAAATTGCCGCTGCGCCGGAAGCAAGGGCAAGGGCAGCTATACCGCCTTCCAGAACCGCGATCCGCTGTTCCAGAACATCCTGCGTAGAATTTGTCAGACGTCCGTAAATATTTCCTGCATCGGAAAGACCAAACCGCGCCGCCGCATGAGCAGAATTTTTAAAAACATAAGAAGTGGTGGCATAAATCGGTACTGCACGGGCATCCGTGGCCGGATCAGGATTTTCCTGTCCTACATGAAGCTGTAATGTTTCAAATCTGTAATCGTTCATAATAATCTCCTCCTGAAAAAATAAAAACCGAAAGACTCCGACATTGAAGTCTCCCGGCTGTAAGCGATTGTTATCCCACTGTCATTTATGCGATACAAAGGTTACTCCTGAGATGGAGAACATATCGGAAAAGGCACGCAAAAAGTCATACACATACAACAGCTGCACATGTCCATTTCCATCTCCATAATATTGTTGATCGCAAAAATATTTTTCATTGTCTTTACTCCTTTCCTTTTTATTAAC
>URWL01000167.1 GCA_900551465.1 uncultured Blautia sp.
GCTGCATCCTTTTCAATATACTGGCGGTATTCGTCCAGAGTCGTTGCTCCAATACAGTGGAGTTCTCCTCTTGCCAGCATAGGTTTCAGCATATTTCCTGCATCCATGGCACCGTCCGTCTTTCCGGCACCTACGATCAGATGAAGCTCGTCAATAAAAAGGATGATGTTTCCCTCGCTCTTTTTCACCTCTTCAAGAACCGCTTTCAGACGTTCTTCAAACTCACCTCTGTATTTGGCTCCTGCAACAAGGGCACCCATATCCAGAGCAAAAATCTTTTTATTTTTCAGTCCTTCCGGAACGTCTCCTGCCACGATTCTCTGTGCAAGTCCTTCAATCGCTGCTGTTTTACCGACACCTGGCTCACCGATCAGAACCGGGTTGTTTTTTGTCTTACGGGAAAGAATCCGTACAATATTCCGTATTTCTGCATCACGGCCGATTACCGGATCCAGCTTCTGATTTCTGGCTTTTTCCACCAGATCCTCTCCATATTTATTTAAAGTATCATAGGTTGCCTCTGGATTGTCGCTGACTACCCTCTGATTTCCCCTTACGGTAGAAAGTGCCTGTAAAAATCTTTCCCGGGTAATCCCAAATTCATCAAAGATTTTTTTCATGCTGGGGCTTGGCTGCTTCAGAAGAGACAGAAACAGATGCTCTACTGAAACATATTCGTCTCCCATTGCCTTTGCTTCGTCCTCCGCATTGACCAGCGCTTTGTTCAGATACTGTCCGAACCGCAGATCTCCGCCACTGACCTTTACTCTGGCATCCAGCGCTTTTTTTACTGTGTTTATAAAATATTCCTTATTAATCTCCATCTTTTCGATAAGCTTAAGGATCAGACTGTCTTCCTGGGTCAGAAGTGCATACAGAAGATGCTCCTGTTCTACCTCCTGATTTCCGTATTCGTAGGCGATCTTCTCCAGATCCTGAACAGCCTGTATGGATTTCTGTGTGAATTTACTGATATTCATAGGCTCTCCTCCTCTATCTATACAAAAAATGATATCCCCTTATATATGGGGAACAATGTTGTTTTGTTCTATTTCTTGTATAACATATCACATCCTGTTAGCACTGTCAAGAGGTGAGTGCTAATTTTTTTTGATTTTTTTTGCAAACCTTTTAAAATCAATGGTTTGCAGTATCCTATTTCTTTTGAAATTGTGATTTTTTCTGTTTTGACACCAATTTGACACCAATTTTTCTTTTTGTGGTGTCAAGCATTTAACACCATACTATCTAGTCTTGCAATCTCATTTTCAATTCTTGTCAGCTCTCCAATATGGTTGTACACTTCCATTGTTACATCTATATGAGCGTGTCCCATAATATATTGAAGAACCTTTACATCCATACGGCTCTCTGCCATTCTGGTACAAGCAGTATGACGCATTACATGAGCTGAAAACTTTGGTAATAGCTCTGCTTTCCTATGCTCTTTTTTGGCTTTCTCTATTTCGGTTTTGTTATATGCGCCTACAATGTTATATAAAACATTATTTACGCCATTCGGCATGAGTGGTCTGCCTGATTTTGCTGTAAAGACAAACCCCGAATACCCGTCTACCTCAATACTCTTATCCTTTGCAAGCATGAAATTGATTTTCCTTTGTTCCTCAAAAGCGTTTGCAACCTCTTGTGTCATAGGTATAATACGAATACCCGACTCCGTTTTTGGTGTAGAGATATGGAACTTGCATCCGTCACCTAAATTTTTATATATGAGCTGGTGATCTACATTAACCGTTTTTGCCTTGATGTTTATATCTTTCCATGTAAGACCAATAAGCTCTCCACACCTTAACCCCGTACCAATCATTATGGTAAACATGGGATAATATGTATTATAGACATTGCTCTGTTTTACAAACTCCATAAATTTTTCTTGTTGAGAAACAGTTAAGGCTTCTTTTTCCTCTGCTGATTTTCCATAATCACTAATGGAACTCTTTGCAGGGTTCTTTCGGATTATATCATCAGCAACAGCCATTTCTAATGCAGGATAGAGCAGGTTGTGAATATACTTGATTGTAGAATAAGCATATCCAGCTTTGGAAAGTTTCGCATAATACGCTTTGATGTGTGAGGGTAAAAGTTGAACAACTTTAATATTTCCAATCTCGTTTTTTACTCTGTTTTCCCAAATACGAACATAACCAACTCTTGTAGTATCAGCCAGCTCACGAGTTGCCATATAACGCTCAAATAAAGTGTTGATCGTCATTTTTTTGATTGCTCCGTCTGTCAGTATGTTATCTTCCATATCCTTTGCAATCTGCTTCTCTTTTTTCCGAAGCTCTGGTAAATCTTGTGCATAGACGGTCAATCTTTTACCTGTCCTTACATCTGTATAACGATAACTGTACCTTCCGTCATTACGCCAGCTTTCGCCCTCTCTTAATCTTCTTCCTTTTGGGTCTTTCCTACTAATTGCCATGAGAACCATTCCTTTCTTAAAAAGCCTCTTTTCTTGTTCTCACAGCGTGCTTTGTCCTTTTTTATTATACTACACACGCCAGAGAACTTAAAGAAAAATAGACTATTCTTCCAGAGAGGATAAATATTTTTTTACTTTTTCCACAGAATAAAGAACCCTGCGGCCTATCACAATTTTTGCTCCTGCCTGTTCTCCTATTTTTCTTGCAGTGGCACAGCCGCAGGATAACATGGCCGCCAATCTCTCTATATTAACTGTGATCGGCTGTTCTGTTGCTCTGATTTTAGTTTTATACATAAGGCTTGTCCTTTCTGCCCTCTGAGGATTCTTCTGGGAAAGGGCAGCTTTCCTGAGGATCGACAGAGTGGAACTTTTCGTTTCTTCTCATATATTTTTCAACGGAATCATAAATCGTGATTGTTCCGTCATGGCCGTAAATTCTGACTTCATGGATCCGGCGTAAAAAAGCCGCCCATGTTTCCGGTTCCTCTTTCTGAACCTCTTGATACTGACTTTCTAATGACGTATTAGAAAGAATATAAACAGTTTCATAACAGGCAACTTTGTTGCTGTATCTGGCTGGCAGTGAGATAGGGTATATGTCACAATAGTTCAACATATCTGATATTCTCAAACTGCTTCGGAACTCTTCAAAAGCTATTACTGGCTGACAGGTGTACTGGTCAAAAGGATGCAGATAGTCGGATACCCGGTATACATTGGCATCTCCGTGTTCATCCAGAACACCCCTTGTTTTGCCCGTCCCTGTTATCCCGGATATATAAATAACTTTCAGGTTCAGTCTCCGTTTTCCTTTATATTTATCTGTAAAAAGTGTAATACGAACTTTATCCAACTTGTCTATATTCAATATGTAATCATTATTCATGGCAAGTATCTCCGCATTTGTATAACCTGCATCTATCATCTGATAAAGTTCTTCCATTTCCTGTATCTGCCCTTTTTGTTTCGGAATATCTCCCCATTCCTCATAGGTACCCTCTACACGGGTTTCTGCTTTGGAAGTATTTTCCCATTTGCCTTTCTTACATATGTAATCAATGTTACTTTGTATATTGCCGTGTGCAATTTCAATATGTGCCGGAGGGAAATGCTTTTTTACTGTTTTGAAGCGTACTCGGGAATTAAAGTATACATATACATGGGTATGATATGTTCCCTGCTCTCCAATCTCGTCAGCCATACAAAAATAGCGAAGAGTGGAAAAGTTTTCAATCAGTGCCTTTTTAATGATAATGTGGGAAAAACCATTTACCTCTGGATTATTAATTGTGATCTGATAAGCGTTTCTCTGCATATTTAAAGATGGTTTTTCGGGTTTTTTTGTTTTTTCCATGAATAAAGTCCTCCTGCTGTTTATTTGGTTTATTCTATGCGAACAGCCTTTTTTGAGCTGGAAAGCCTTATTTTAGGCTGTTCTTTTGTATGATACGATTTTGTTTGTTTATGCCCGGTAATACTACCGGGCATAAACCCCAGACACTTCCTGTCACTTCACCGTGCTCCGGCCTTCAGCCGCCGCCCGGTAAAGCGCCGTAAGGTCTGGCTGTCGATCCAGTAAATACCGGATCTGCTGGCAAAGCTCTTTTTCATTAAGGATCCAGGGAACCGTGATCTCCCGGATTGCTTCCTGACCGTCCACTAGAACCAATGCCTGTCCAGACTTATAGTTTGCAGTAGGATTTTCTTCCAGTTCTCCATGAAACCCTAACATGCGAAACTGTTCCGCAGAACATCTGCCAAAACTGATTACAACCTGAAACTGGTCACGCGTTCCGGCACTAAAATAGGATGCATCCGCCCTTTGCACACAAAGAATGATTCCAATATTCAGTCCCCGGCCTACTGCTAAAATTTCCCCTATTTTTGCCATGATATCGGTTTTCTGTTTCTTTGACTGATTTTCTGCATATGTCAGCAGTCCGCTCCATTCTTCAATGAAGAGTGTATAATGTTTTTTTAAGCGGATTCTTTTCTTTCGTACTTCATTAAAAAATTGGTAGAAAGTATCTAACATCTGAAAAGCGTTTTCCCCGGAAGCATAAGAGGGAGAACCCTCCAATGCTTCGTATTCTTCCCCAGCTTTATAGTCAGCCATGCAGACATAACTTTCCCGGTTATGTAATATCTGATACAGATAATATCTGGCACTAAGGCTTTTTCCCGATCCGCTTTTTCCTGCGATCAAAATGTTGCTGTTTTTCTTTGGCAGGATGATCGTCACAGGAACTTTGACACGGAAATTCTGCCAGCTTTGGGTATCATAACCCAGAACCATACCACGGATCATCCTCTTCCGGGAACACCTGCTCTGGCATAATCTCTTCATCAAGAGGAATGTCTTCAAACTGTAATTCCTGCTTTAAAGCGGCCATACGCTGTTCTTCCGCCTGCTTCATTAAGGAATCTCTTGCCTGCATAGTCAGGGGGACTACAAAACTGAGGTGATGAGAAGTCGCAACTGGAATTACAATAGGGGGGGTACATCCCTCGTACTTCCATAAAAAAATTCTGGATAATAGCCAGGCACATATTTCTCAGATCTTCACGACTAATATCTTCAAAGGCAGGAACAAGTTTCTGTGCCTTAATGTCGACCCGAAGACATCCCTGATAATTAGTACTCCATGCTTCTAACTGAGGAATAAAATAAGGCATATTTTTAAATTCTTCGACCAATGCAGTTACTTCATCCTGATATAATAAAAAACGGGTATCTATTTTTTTATCATAAGGAAGTTCTCCGGTGAGCTCCTCATAGACCGCATCAAAAAGCCATCGTCCAGCCTTTCCGAGATAG
>URWL01000168.1 GCA_900551465.1 uncultured Blautia sp.
GTCCTGTACAGACCCGAAAACACTGAACCGCCTGCGCGTCCTGCCTGTAGTCACACTGAAACCAGATCAGCCAGGCAGATATGTAATGTCTGCCATGGATCTTATTGATCTTATCCAGAAAAAAGAACCGAATCTGGATATCACCCACATAGGAGAACCCGATTTTATCCTTACCTACCAGCAGCCGGATACACCTCATATCCTTTTTCACTGGGTCAAAACTGTCTTTGTTTGTCTCGCTTCCTTTTTCGGAGCAGCCTTTTCTATTATGACCTTTAATGCAGATGCAGATGTGGAAAAACTTTTCCAGCAGATCTATGAGCAGGTAACCGGGCATGTATCCAGTGGATTTACCATTCTTGAAATCACTTATTCTGTAGGTCTTGGACTGGGCGTCCTGTTCTTTTTTAATCATTTCAGCCGGATGCGGATCACCTCAGATCCGTCTCCTATGCAGGTACAAATGCGGACCTACGAAGATAATGTGAATACCACTATTATTGAAGATATCAACCGAAAGCAGCTTACCCCCAAAAATCATTCCCCTTCATAAAAAACTTTCAGCCGCTTCATGATTCTTCTTTCCATCCTTGATACCTGCACCTGAGACACACCCAGACGGCCGGCAATCTCCGTCTGGGTCATATCTTTAAAATATCTCATACAGATCAGTTGTCTTTCTTCTTTTTCCAGTTTTCCCAATATTTCTTCCAGAAAAATCTTATTGAGTATTTTCTCCTGATGATCCTGTTTTTCTTCCAGTCTGTCAGCCAGCGTGATTTCCGTGCCCTCTCCCTGATATACCGTCCGGTAAATAGATTCCACAGGAACTCCGGATTCCATAGTCAAAGCCAGTTCTTCCGGCTGCATCTCCAAAGCTGCAGAAAGCTCTCTCATATCAGGTTCGCGTCCTAAAGCTCTTTCCAGTCTCTCTTTTTCCTGGCAGATACGATAATAGTTTTCTTTCATAGTCCTGCTGACCTTCAATATTCCGTCATCTCTTAGAAAACGTCTGATTTCTCCTGCGATCATCGGTACTGCATAAGTAGAAAATTTTACGTCAAATCCTGTATCAAATTTATCTACCGCTTTCAAAAGTCCAATGCTTCCTATCTGAAAAAGATCCTCCATCTCAACGCCGCGGCCCAAAAATCTTTTTGCCACACTATAGATAAGTCCCGTATTTTCTTCAAACAAAGTGTCTCTTGCCTCTTTATCCCCCTGGTGCGCACGCCCGATCAGGGCAAGAGTATGTTCCATCAGCTCTCCTTTACCTTCGAATGGTCTTTTTCATGTGGACAGAAGTTCCGACTCCTACCGCAGAATCCACTGTTACTTCATCCATAAAAGCTTCCATAAAAGTAAATCCCATTCCGGATCGTTCTTTCTCCGGTTTGGATGTATAAAGAGGTTCCATTGCTTTTTTTATATCAGCAATCCCAACTCCCTGATCTGTAATATCCACAAAAAGTTCCTGACCTTTTCGTCTCAGATCCATTCTAATCTTATGTATCTCTCCTTCATATCCGTGAATAATGCAGTTGGTCACCGCTTCAGATACAGCAGTCTTCAAATCTGCAACTTCTTCCAGTGTCGGATTCAGCTGCGTACAGAAAGAAGCTGCCGTAATCCGTGCCAGCCCTTCATTTACAGGACGGCTGTCAAAAATCAAAGTCATTTCATTTGTATTTTCCATTATATCATCCCCTCTCCTTCTGATTTTTGAATCTCTATATACTTGTGCACTCCCGACAAATGCAGAAGTCTGTCTATATGACTGCTGACCTGAACAGCACGGATGCATCCCTGACGCATTCCAAGAGCCCGGTATCTTCCCATAAGGAGTCCGATACCTGAACTATCCATAAAATCGGTCTTTTCAAAATCAAAGATCATGGTTCTTATATATACATTTTCTATGATTCTGTCTGATTCCCGTCTGATCTCATCCGATATCGGATGGTCAACATCTGCCGGAAGATGAACGGTCAACACAGAACCGTCCTGATGGAACATTGTATTCATTCCTTATTTTCCCCCTTATTCTGGTTTTTATTCCATTTTTCCTCATTTTTCTGTACAGAAAAAGAGGATATGCATCTCTGCACATCCTCTGTCTCCGAGGTTTCTCTTATAAATATGGCGATCACATCTCCATCGCCATATCAGTATTCTTCATAGTATCCCTCATCATAAGAACCTTCATCATAAGAACCTTCATCATAAGATTCTTCTCCATAAGAGCCTTCATCATAAGACCCGGCTTCACCACTGTCTTCGGAAGAAGTTTCCGGCTTATATTCTGTATCACCAATACCTGCAGTCCCTGTTGCATCTCTCACTGTAATGTAAATAGATTTCATAGCGTCCGACAGAACATCTACCTGAACATTTTTTACAGCCATTGCCGCTTCATCCAGATTCTGCTGCTGATAATAAGTATACGCTGTCATAAGAGCCTCATAGCTCTGACTTCTCGCCTGTTCCTCTTCAAGCTTCGCAGAAACCGCCTCAGCTGTATTTCCGGATTCCTGAGCCTCTCCCTGGGCTTTTGTCAGTTCAGCTCCCTGAGTAGCCAGTGACTCGCTGTACTGAACAATCTGAGCATTGGCTTCCTTATAAATTCCCTGCTTGATAGCCGGCACTGCAAGAAGCCAGAAAGCAGCTGCACCTGTAACTATTCCTGACATCAGAAGCAAAAAGATCG
The DNA here is from genome assembly GCA_900551465.1 of uncultured Blautia sp. Taxonomy (GTDB): domain Bacteria; phylum Bacillota; class Clostridia; order Lachnospirales; family Lachnospiraceae; genus Blautia_A. Next base: position 2,708 of record URWL01000168.1, read on the forward strand.
GCAGTCTTACTCTTTCCCGATAAACAGGAGGATGCAGTGTCAGTTCGCTTTCTGCAGGATCATATTCCGGTTCTTTATTCCGATTACTGTGAAAAAATCCTTTTTTCTGCCGTTCCAGTCTGGTGGGTACACCGGTCTGTTCCTCTACCTCTCTCAAAAACCGTAAAGTGGTAGTGTTTGTCTTATCGATCCTGGCAGCTTTCTTTAAAGTTCTTCTGGCCTTATTCCATTCCTGGTTTTTAATCTGGATCAAAGCAAGAAGATGATATCCCTTGATCAGCTTCGGATTCTGCGAAAGAATCCTTCGAAGCTGGATGGCAGCCATATCCTCATGGCCTTCTCTGCAGAGAAGCAGCGCATGATTGTATTTTTTGATCGTTACATTGATTGCTTTCAGCTTATTGGAGTTTGCCTGCAGTTTGGCAATATATTCAGAGGCAAGATTTCTGGCCGGCTGGAGGTTTTTGCTGATGACCCATTCACTGAGCGCAGCTACCACCTCACCCGTCTCAAAATAAACAAGCCCCAGAAGATTTCGTGCCTGGATATTTTTCTTATCATAGATCAGACTTTGTTTCAGACAGGCAATCGCCCCTGAAAGATCACGTATGCTTGCTTTCTCCAGTCCCTGATTGTATAAGCTTTTCGAAAGATAGTCTACTTTTTTCTGGATCAGTACATTATATCCGCAGCTTGGACAGTAGTCCAGATCTGCATCTGTCAGAAATGCACCGCAGTTCACACAATTCATCTGCAGAATTCTCCTTATTGTCTTACACGTCTGCTGCTTTTGGCTTCACGCAGCACCTCCTGGAGCACATCAAGAATATCGGTCAGTTCTCTCTCATAAATTGCTCCCTCTGCATCCGTCACATCCAGACATGGTTCAAACTTTTTCAGTTCCTCTTCGTAATCTATCATATGTTTCCTCCTTACTGTTCTCTCTGAAGGATTGCTTTAATCTCGCCTACCAGATAAAGAGAACCTACACAGAACAACATTCCGTCCTCACCTTTTAAATCAAGAGCCTTTTTAAATGCAGTCTCCACATCCTCACAGCTTTCAGCGGACTCACAGCCTTCCTGACGGAATATCTCCGCAAGCTGCTCTGATGGTACTTTTCTGTATCCGCCTACCTGTGTCACCACAACATGGCGGAATTTAATTCTTCCCAGAACCGTATGGATCATATCTGTATAATCCTTATCATCCACAGCAGAAAACAGCAAAGTAAGAGGATAATCCTTCTGAAAATGTTCCGCTGTCTCCACAAATTTCTCCACTCCGTCCTCATTATGCGCGCCATCCACGATCACACCGGGCAGAATCGTCTCCATACGTCCCTGCCAGCGTGTCTCTTTCAGCCCCTTCAGGACAGCCTCCTTCGGGAGCTTCACCGTATCCTTCAGGACCTCTGCTGTTTTCAGCACAAGAGACGCATTCATCACCTGATATCCTGCAATAAACGGAATAGAGAAAACTGTATTTTCATAATACGCATTATCTACAGAAAAATCAATGCCCGCTTTTGTATTTCTCAGAATCTGTGAATCTGTTTTTTTCACCTCATAAAACGGGCTTCCAAGTTCTTCCGCCTGACGACGGATCACCTGCGCTGCCTCAGGATCATTTCCATCATAGATCACCGGCACTCCCGGTACGATAATACCCGCCTTTTCTGAAGCAATTTCAGCAATCGTGTTTCCCAGGTACTGCATGTGATCAAAACTAATGGATGTGATCACGCAGGCAATAGGATTTTCCACAGCTGTGGTAGCATCCAGCCGTCCTCCCAATCCCGTTTCCAGCATTACATAGTCTACCCCTGCATCTGCGAATATCACCATTCCCATAAGAAACAGCATCTCAAAATACGTAGGATGATAATTTCCCTCTGCTACCAGCTGATCCGCAAGAGTTTTTACCTTTTCAAAAGCTTTCAGAAAAGTATCATCGTCAATATTCTTCTCATTGATCTGAAAGCGCTCATTGATCACTACCAGATGAGGAGAAGTAAAAAGTCCGCAGGAATATCCTGCTTCTCTGAACACAGAAGTCAGAAAAGCACAGGTGCTTCCTTTTCCATTAGTTCCCGCCACATGAATAACCTTAAACTTTTTTTCCGGATGTCCCAGACGTTCCAGGCATTCCTTTGTGTGAGAAAGTTTGTTTTTTGTTGTAAATTTCGGAGTTTCTTCAATATACGCAACTGCTTCACTGTAATTCATAAAAAAATTCACCACTTCATCTAATGTATTCGCAGCGGCCGGAGCCCCGCCCCGTAACAGACCGCTACGATATCATTATATATGAGTGGTGAAATATGTCCAGTACTAATCGTAATCTTTTATTCGTCAGGATCAGTTATCTTCCGTCGGCAGTTTCCATTTGTTCTCATCATACAGCATATAACAGGAACGATCGTAACTCTTGCTCAGTGCTTTTCTGGTCGAGCTGTTGCTTCTCTGAACAACAGAAAGTCTGTCGAAATCTCCCAGTTCTGTGCCGGATATCATGAGTGTGGTCGGATTTACATAAACGGTATCATACC
>URWL01000169.1 GCA_900551465.1 uncultured Blautia sp.
ATCTACGTTCTCACAGTCCTTGCTCACTGCTGCTGACCAGTCTCCGCATGGAGACACTGCTTCTTTTGTATCGTCGTTTACCGGATAATATGTTACTCCCCAGTCAAACTCAGCGCTTTCTTCCAGAAGAGATACATCCCAGGAACCGCCGATCATTGTTGCACATGCGCCGTTGAGGAACTCGTCCTGGATCGGCTCGATGTTTGCATATCCTTTTGCGATCATATCTGCCAGATAAGAAGTAGTCTTTACTGCCTCTTCGCTGTTTACATATCCGTCAGCCTCTTTTCCGTCTTCGCTGATGTAATCCTTGCCTGCGGAAAGATACATTGGTTCCAGTGCATAAGGAAGTCCTTCGCCGTGATCCATGATGATATGTGCGCCAACATAATCGTCGGTTGTACATTTCTCTGCGATCTCAGCAAACTCAGACCAGGTGATAGGATTCTCCACTGTTCTGGAATCCAGATCCTCTACATCCACGCCGCATTCCTTCAGATAATCTTTGTTATAATAGAAAGCTACAGAAGATTCTGTTGCACCGATGGCATACAGCTTTCCATCATATGTGTTCTGAGTAATGGCAGAATCAACAAAATCAGCCTTGTCTTCCTCTGTAAAATAGTCGTCAAGAGGAACTGTAATTCCATTTGCCGCATAATAAGATACCTGCGGTCCGTCTACAAAAAAGATATCCGGAAGGTCATTGGATGTCTGTGCTGTTGCAATCTTATTGTCATAAGCATAAGAATCGGAGCGGTCGATTGCTTCACGTTTTACCTGGATATCCGGATTTGCCTCATTCCATTCTGCAATCTTCTCCTCCCACCAGGTTTCGATTGCCTGCTTATCTGCCGGGCTCCAGATTGTCAGTTCTGTTTTTTCGTCCGCCATTACCGGTACTGTAGTAATGCCTGTGGAAAGAACCATTGCTGCTGCCATTGCCATGCTAATTGCTTTCTTCATTATCTCTTCCTCCTTAATATTCAGATGCGTATCTTTTCGTTTTTCCTGCGCGCTATGGAATAACGTGGAAGCCGTTCCATATTTTTCATTTTTTAATTCCTCCGAAAATCATATCCTGAGGAATGTGTGTGGAAGCCGTTCCATATTGTGATTACATCATAATCTTTTATAAGTCTTTTGTCAATAGAAATACCTCAAAAACAAGCTTTATATATCATTTCCGTCTATTTTTACAATTTATATAACCTGCTTTTGTGCCTATTGCACAATCTGATTTGTCTTCATTTTCACAATATGATGTTATATTTGTATATACATAATTTCAAAACTATTCCACTAAAAAATGGAGATATCTTTCTTTATTATCAGATATCTCCATCCGCTGCTCGTTATATTTTCTTTTTGTATCAGAATATTCCATTTAATTCCACCGGATATGTGGTTCCTCCCTGATGAAATTCCACTGCAATAATCTGCTTTTGTGGAACGCGTTCCCTTCCCTCTATCAAATTAATCACTGTATCTGTACATGTATTTGCCAGAAACTTAACATTCTGATCGATACAGGTAACCTCCGGATAACAAAGTCTGGTAATATCCATTCCATCATATGTTACAACCTTCAGATCCTCCGGAACTCTTTTTCCTGCCTTCATGGCAAGATGCATATAGCACAGAGCCGGCTGGTCTGCCGCAAAAACTCCGTCTATCCCGTCACATTTCCGAAGTGCCGATTCAGCCGCCTCCCAGTAAGACTGATGATCAAATTTATTCCATTCCATCATCAGATCCACTACCTCAATTCCATGCTCTGCCAGAATCGACTCAAAGATCGCATGTCTGTTATTAGCGGCTACATTAGGCGCCACTCCGGTAATATGAAGAACCTTCCTGCACTTATTTTTGATCATAATCTCCGCTGCCAGTGTGCCTCCATAAATATGATCGGATCCTACCATAGGAATCTCCGGTCCAAAATCCTGATCCAGAGAAACAATGGTATGTTTTCTTTTTCGGTATTCATCTACATGAAGAGTATGGGATCCTGTTATGATTCCGTCTACCATATTCCGGTCCAGCATATTCAGATAATCCAGCTCCCGGTTGCTGCTTCCAATGGTATTGCAGATCATCGCCTTATATCCTTTATTATAAAGGGCAATTTCTGTCTCTCTTGCAAAACAGGAAAAAAAAGGATGATCCAAATCCGGCACCAGGACTCCTATGATCCCTGTCCTGTTTTTGAACAGGTTGCGTGCCAGTTCATTTGGCGTATATTTTAATTCCTCAATCGCCTGCTCGATTTTTTTCTTTGTGTCTTCTGCAACATAGCCGCTGCCGTTTATCACTCTTGATACAGTGCCTACTCCTACACCGGCCTTCTGTGCCACATCTCTGATACTTGCCATATTTTACTTCCTTATAAATATAAATCTTAATTACTGTATATCCAGAATAAATATATTCCTTTATTTTATAATGTCATGCTGATATACAACGTCCTTTTTATAATTACTGATTATAGCATACCGAAAATTTCTTTACAATCTGCCCTTTGGCTGAAAAACAGAGTATTTTTCGTTATTTTGATGGAACGGGTTCCTTTTGAAGTTTTAAATTTTTTTATTGATCCTGAATCCTTTTCTGTTTTATCCGCGTTATAATATATGAACGGGAAACAATACCGGAGATGGTCTTCCATATTCATCCGGCAAAAAATACAGAAGGGGGCTGATCATATTTCACAGGAAGAATATTTGAAATATCTTTTGGAGCAGTATCAGAATCTGATCTACTCCATCTGCCTGAAATCTGTAGGAAACCCTTTCGATGCGGAAGATCTGACTCAGGAGGTATTTTTATCTGCTTATAAAAATCTTTCCCGTTTTGATGGTACTTACGAAAAAGCATGGCTCAGTAAGATTGCAGTACGGAAGTGCCTGGATTTTCTGAAAGCAGCCGGGCGGCGCAGTATCCCTACGGAAGATGTTTATTTTTCTCAGATACCGGATACATCATCGACTCCAGAGAATATGTATCTGAAAACAGATTCTGACCAACAGGTATACGCTCTGTGTCAGCAGCTTAAGAGCCCCTACAAAGAAGTTGCTGTTTCACATTTTTGTATGCAGCTGTCAGTTACTGAGATCGCCCGGCAGACTCAGAAAAATCCCAAAACAATCCAGACACAGCTTTACAGGGCAAAAGCTATGCTGAAAAAACTTCTGGTACCACCAGAAAATAAAAAAGAAAGGAGCCGTTGATATGCATATTCCAGATAAAACCCTGGAAAATTTTTCAGATAATGATAAGATGAATACAGACGAAATGATCGCTTTTCTGGAACATCTGGATCAATGTGATTTCTGTCTGGAGCAGATGATCGCAGAAGAAAGTAAAAGCGCAGAAACTTCCGCTCCTGCCTATCTTTCCGAACAAATCCTGCAGCGTGCGGCTGCTCCGGATATCCAGGCTGTCCAAATGGTGAAAAAAACCTCTCGGCAGATGCAGTTATTTTACTATGGACTTCGTACTGCTACAGGAGTCATTGCAGCACTTCTCCTCCTGTTTACAGTACAGCGCATGGATTTCAGTGTACTTCGTACTTTTTCCTATTCAAAAGTTCAGGAGTATTCTGAAGACGTAAAACGGGAAAAACCTTCTGCACATATCTCCCGTTTTACAGAACACATAAACTCAGACTTCTCCCGGGGGCTGAATGCAGGTTTTAGCTATATTGAAGACTTTTCAAATAAATTATTTAACGGAGGATTTTCAAAATGACAAAACAAAAAAAGGGATTTTTACTTTTTCTCTGCTCACTGATCCCAGGTGCCGGTGAGCTGTATATGGGTTTCCGTAAACAGGGACTCAGCATTATGCTGCTGTTCTGGGGCTGTATTTTCTTTTCCGGATATTCCGGAATCGGATTTTTTGTTATGTTTCTTCCTATTTTATGGGCTTACAGCTTCTTCAATGTACACAATCTGAAATCATTATCAGAAGAAGATTTTTATTCCGTAGAAGATGCTTACATTCTCCATATGGATCAGTTTATTGACAATACCGATCATTTTGTGCGGAAATACAAAAAAATCATCGCCATACTGCTGATCATCTTCGGTGTTTCTATTCTCTGGGATAATGTAACCGATTTGATCCGCTGGATCCTTCCTGAGTATGTAGTAAGCTTTTTCAGCCATATCTTTTACACCCTTCCGTCTATTATTATTGCAATCGTCATTATTGCCGGAGGAGTCCATCTGCTGAAAACGAAAAAACTGGAACTTGAAGATGAAAACGAAAAAGCAGCAGACACAAAACAAGAAGAACATTACTGGGAACCTTACCGCCCATATCAGCAGACCGCTGTCCCTGAGACAGAAAAGACAGCATCTGAGACAGACGAAGTTGTGTCTGAACAAAAGGACACTGCTCCAGAGCAAAATACTGCTTCTTCCGAAACAGATACCGTTTCACCTGCCGGGAATACAAAAATTGAAGAATAAAATATATTTGTCTGAAAAGGCAGGAGCCATAGCATATACTACGGTTCCTGCCTTTTTCTTTTTATCTGACTATAAACAACAGCCAACAGATATTTACAATTCTTTTGTAACCCGAAGCCTTGTCATAGCTCTTGCCAGAGCCAGCTGACTCATACGATATTCCTGGATACTCTGCTTCTGCCTGAGCTGTTCCTCCGCACGCTCTTTTGCCTCCTGTGCTCTCCGTACATCGATCTCTTCCGGACGTTCCACTGTCAGACAAAAGATTTTTCCACGATTATTGATCATTTCTACAAACCCTGAGCTTACCGCTACGACAACCTTATTTCCCTCATCATCTTCATAACGCATTTCACCTGGGACAATTGCTGCAATCAGGTTTGCATGATGGGCCAGAAACGCCTTTTCTCCATCTTCAACCGGTACGGTCAGTGATCTGGCTCTTCCGGAAAAAAACAGCTTATTACTGGCATAGATTTCCAAACCAAATGTACTTTCCATAAGCTCCTCTCCTTACTGCTCAATGGTTTTGGCTTTTTCGATCACTTCATCAATGGTACCTACATTAAAGAAGGCATTCTCAGGATACTGATCCATTTCTCCGTCCACGATCATACGGAAGCCTCGGATTGTCTCCTTCAGCGGTACATATTTGCCGGGGATACCGGTAAAATTCTCTGCCACATGGAAAGGCTGGGACAAAAATCTCTGGATTTTTCTTGCACGGTATACGGTATTTTTATCCTCATCAGACAGTTCCTCCATACCCAGGATTGCAAT
>URWL01000170.1 GCA_900551465.1 uncultured Blautia sp.
TGTCACCTGGGAGCGTAGGAAAAAGAACCACCGGAAAACAAACACGCACTAAAACAATGCCTCAGTTTATCTATGATTTTCTGAGGCTTTTCCTCGTTTGGATATTTTAGTTTTTTCTTGATTGTTTCCCAGGATTTTTATATAATTTATGTAAAAAAATAAGCACAGATATCTGCATTTCACAGACAGAGCAGACAAAATATAAATTTTGTCACCGCTTCCTCTGACGCTTTCAGATAAGCATACACATCTTTTCCATTTGTCTCAGATGCTCGTCTCCGGTGGTAAGAAGATATATTCTGGTGGTTTCTATACTGGAGTGTCCAAGTACGTCTGCCAGCTTCACGATATCCCGTCCAACCCGGTAAAACGTCACTGCAAACAGATGACGCAGGTTATGGGGAAACACCTTTTCCGGCAGAACACCGGAGGTTCTGCACAGGGACTTCATTTCTTTCCATATCTGTTTTCTGGACATCTCTTTTCCCGTTCTGGTCAGGAAGATACTGCCTGTCCGTATTTTTCTCTTTTTCGCATAGTCCAAAAGCCTCCTGCATAATTTTTTCTGGAGCAGGATAGTTCGTACTTTTCCCTTCAGAGAAATATCTGTTCTTCCTGCTTTTGCCGCCTCTACTGTAATATATTTCACCTCGGAAACGCGGATCCCTGTATTACCGATGCATTCCATCAAAAGACGCAGACGCTGTCTTCCTTCTCTGCCGGCTGCTTCCAGAAGTTTTTCATACTCTCTCCTTGTGAGCTCTTTTTCTTTTTCCCGGAATACTTTTTTCTGAATACGCAAAAGCTTCACACGGCAGTCCTCTCTTCCCAGAAACGTCAGAAAACTGTTTACCGAAGACAACATGGAATTTATGGTTACCGGGGCATACTTTTTCTCAAGAAGGGCTTCTTTCCAGTCAATAACCTGCTGTCTGCACAACGGCTTTTCTCTTTTGCAGACAGCTTTCTGCCAGTTCAAAAAAGCCCTTACATCTCTTGTATACTTCTCTGCTGTACCGGGACTCCGTTCCTGCTCCAGCAAAAATCTGCAAAAATCCGGCAAAATGTCTTCCATTCTTTTTTCTTTCATATCTGCTTCCTCCTGGATCATGATTTTCTATTATAGAATAATCATAATCATTCCCTGAGAAACAGATAAAATTCTTTTTTTGCCGTATCTGTAAAAAAACCTCTGAACATCCAATCTGTCCAGAGGTTTTTATTAATTCTTTATCAGTTCTTAAAGCTGTGGATCGGAGCCGGAATTCTTCCGCCGCGGTCAACAAATGCCTCGCAGGAGAAAGAGTTCACCGGCATGATCGGCGCATATCCCAGAAGTCCGCCGAATTCTACAGTTTCACCAACGCCTTTGCCGATCACAGGAATCACACGCACAGCCGTTGTCTTCTGGTTGATCATTCCAATGGCCGCCTCATCTGCTATGATACCGGAGATAGTAGATGCCTTTGTATCTCCCGGAATAGCGATCATATCCAGTCCTACGGAGCAGACACAGGTCATTGCTTCCAGTTTTTCCAGAGAAAGCGCTCCAAGATTTACCGCATCGATCATTCCCTGGTCTTCACTGACCGGAATAAAGGCACCGCTTAATCCGCCTACTGCTGCGGAGGCCATAACGCCGCCTTTTTTTACCTGATCATTCAGAAGGGCAAGAGCTGCTGTTGTTCCCGGAGCTCCCACTCTCTCAAGTCCAATCTCCTCAAGGATTTCTGCCACACTGTCTCCAATAGCCGGAGTCGGTGCAAGAGAAAGGTCTACAATACCAAACGGAACTCCAAGACGTTTGGATGCTTCCCTGGCCACCAGCTGACCTACACGGGTAACCTTAAAGGCTGTTCTTTTGATCATTTCACAAAGAGTTTCAAAATCCTTGCCGCGTACTTTCTGAAGTGCAGTCTTTACAACACCCGGTCCGCTGACTCCTACATTGATAATGCAGTCTGCTTCTGTCACTCCGTGGAAAGCGCCTGCCATAAACGGGTTGTCGTCCGGCGCATTACAGAACACAACCAGCTTGGCACAGCCAAGGGAGTCCTGATCTCTGCTTGCTTTTGCAGTTTCCAGCACAATCTCACCCATCAGCTTCACCGCATCCATATTGATGCCGGTTCTGGTAGATCCTACATTTACAGAGCTGCATACACGCTCGGTAACAGCAAGAGCCTGGGGAATAGAACGGATCAGAAGCTCCTCTGCGGGAGTCATTCCCTTGCTTACCAGTGCAGAATAGCCTCCGATGAAGTTTACGCCTACTGTTTTTGCTGCCCGGTCCAGAGTTTTTGCAATGGAAACAAAATCCTCAGTGGAACGGCAGGCTGCTCCGCCTACCAGTGCAACAGGAGTAACAGAAATACGCTTGTTCACAATAGGAATCCCGTACTCCACTGCAATCTTGTCACCGGTTTCTACCAGATCTTTTGCATATTTTGTGATCTTATTGTAAATATTTTCGTTTACCTTTTCCAGATCGCTGTCGATACAGTCCAGAAGGCTGATTCCCATAGTGATGGTACGAACGTCAAGGTTTTCCTGTTCGATCATCTTATTGGTCTCATTTACTTCAAACATGTTAATCATAGGTTCATGTCTCCTTATACTTTCAGTAGTTCTTAACAGGTCTTTTTTAGATTCTGTGCATCTTGTTAAAGATGTCCTCATGCTGGCAGTGGATCACGACGCCGATACTGTCCCCCAGGTCGTTCAGCTCTCTTGCAAGGGATGCGCTGTCTTTTGCAGATGCACTGGTATCTGTTACCATCATCATATTGAAATAACCCTGTACGATAGTCTGGGTAATATCAAGAATGTTTACGTTGTTGTCTGCCAGATAGGTACATACCTTTGCAATAATTCCTACTGTGTCATTTCCTACTACTGTGATGATTGTTTTTTTCATGGTATTTGATCCTTTCTATACGGTAACTGCCTCGGAAGCAAAGTCCCGTTTCGCCACCTGAATTTTAAAATCCTTTGATTTGTAAGGGTTGTCTCCCAGTGTTACCTCTGAGCAGACTGTTTCATAAGCCAGCTCCTCGTAGTTGTTTTCTCTGCTTAAATGCCCCAGGAAGATTGCTTTCATATTGTCATGAAGGAGTCTGCACAGAAGTCTTCCTGCATTTTCATTGGAAAGGTGTCCCCTGTCTCCCAGAATCCTCTGTTTCAGGTAATATGGATATTTCCCCACCTGAAGCATGCGGATATCATGATTTGCCTCCAGAAGCAGAGCGTCCAGGTCCTGCAGATTTTCGATAATATAATCATTATATTTCCCAAGATCTGTAGCGATCCCCACCGAATGCGCCCCGCATTCCAGACGGTATCCTACCGGCTGGGCTGCATCATGCGAAATGGTAAAAGGCTTTACCTTCAGATCCTTGATAAGAAAAGGTTCGTCTTCCCGTATTTCATGGAAGATTCCTTCCGGGATCTTTCCCAGTGATCCGGAACGGACCATAGCGTCTACGGTTCCGCCGGTGGCATAAATAGGAATCCCGTATCTCCGTGCGATCACTCCCAGTCCCTTAATATGATCGGAGTGCTCATGGGTGATCAGTATCCCGTCAATATCTCTTCCTGTAAGCTCCAGACTGTTCAGACCGGTTTCCATCTTTTTTCCGCTGATGCCGATATCCACCAGAACATGGGCGCATTCTGAACCTACATAAATGCAGTTACCGCTGCTTCCGCTGGCTATGCTGCAAAGTCTCATAGTTTATTTATCCCTTCTTCTATCTGTCTGTATGTGTCCTGCGGACATCCGTTGTTTTCTATCACATAGTCTGCATGAGAAAAAAAGAACTCTTCTGATGCCTGACTGGCAATAATATTCTCTGCCTTTTCACGACTGTAGCCTCTGCTGGCCATGAGACGGCTGATGCGGATTTCTTTGTCTGTATGCACATACCAGATCTTATCACAAAATGCATCATAATGATCTTCCAGAAGAAGTGCAGCCTCAACAACGAAGAGTTTACAGCCTTTTTCCCTTTCTTCCTGTATTTTTTCCAGTATCCGGGACTTTACTGCCGGATGGACGATCCCGTTTAATTTCTGACGCATTTCCTCATTACAGAATACTACATCAGAAACCCTCTTCCGGTCAATGGTTTTGTCATTTTTTGTCACTTTTTTTCCAAACAGCTCCACTATCTGAGCATAACACCTCTCTCCAGGCTCCATGACCAGATGGCCAACCCGGTCCGCCTGTACGACACAAGCGGACAAATGCTCTTCCAGATAATTCAGGACTGTACTTTTTCCTGCACCTACACCGCCGGTCAGTCCAATAACCTTCATATGATTCCGTTCTCCTGTCATTTGGCCTCGTACCAGCTTTCTCCCTGATGCATATCTACCTCAAGTTCTACGGCAAGCTGTGCCGCGCCTTTCATTTCTTCCTGAAGGATCCTGGAAACCTCCGGGATCTCCTCCTTTTTGGTTTCTATAAGAAGCTCATCATGAACCTGAAGCACCAGACGGGACTGCAGCCCTTCTCTATTCAGTCTTTCGTAAACACGGTTCATGGCAATCTTGATGATATCTGCAGCAGTTCCCTGGATCGGGGAATTCATTGCCACACGTTCTCCAAAAGATCTCTGCATAAAATTGCTGGATTTCAGTTCCGGAACCGGCCTTCTTCTTCCAAACATAGTGGAAACATAGCCTTTTTCTTTTCCATCCTCTACCATTCCGTCAAGGAAACCCTTGATCCTCGGATAAGATTCAAAATATTTTTCGATATAATCTGCCGCTTCCTTACGGGTAATGCTCAGATCCTGGCTTAGTCCAAAAGAACTGATTCCGTAAACAATACCAAAGTTTACTGCCTTTGCATTTCTTCTCTGAAGATCTGTCACCTGATCAAAAGGAATATGGAACACCTGAGAAGCAGTAAGTCTGTGGATGTCCTGCGCCTCCCTGTATGCCTGAATCAGCTTTTCATCCCCGGACATATGAGCCAGCACACGCAGTTCAATCTGCGAATAGTCTGCATCCAGAAATACATATCCCTCCTCCGGTACAAAAACCTTGCGGATCAGCCGTCCCAGTTCCATACGGACAGGGATATTCTGAAGATTTGGTTCTGTACTGCTGATACGTCCTGTAGCTGTAATAGTCTGATTAAAGGTGGAATGAATCCTTCCATCCTTTTCGATCACAGCACTCAGACCGTCTGCATAAGTGGATTTCAGCTTTGTAAGCTGTCTGTATT
>URWL01000171.1 GCA_900551465.1 uncultured Blautia sp.
ATTTAAAAACAGAAGAGAGAAAACAGCTGCCGCTATTGGTTTAAATGTACTGGCTATGGCGGTGCTTGTTCTGATTATGCGTCCGTCCTTTGAGACAAATGATGATATTGTCTTTGCAGAATTTGGAAGTGGACTGAGAGGTGTGAAAACTCCTCACCTTATCTTCCAGAATTATTTTCTTGGAATCATCTATCGGATTTTATATGAGATTACAGGAAGACTGCCATGGTATACGATAGTTCAGTATGCTGTATTGCTGGCGGCTTTCAGTGCAGTGACTTATGTGCTTATAAACAGGCTGGAAGGATATTCCGGCCTGTATCTGTCTGTAGTTCTGCTCTGTGTATTTGGATATGAGAGTTATATTCATATCCAGTTTACCAAGACTGCCGGAATTGCAGCAGCGGCAGCGGTCTTTCTTTTATTTCATGTGGTCACTTCTGAGAAATTCTGTATTTGGGAATTTCTTGTGGGGATCCTGCTGGGGATTTTTGGTTTTATGTATCGGGAAGACCAGTTTTTTGCAAGTTCGGCGCTGATGGCAGGAATTGGTGTTTATTTTCTTCTGACATTGAAAGCACACTTTCCTGAAAAATCCGGAAGAAGATTAGGAATATGTGTGGGAGCTTTCGGGTGTCTGCTTCTGGCGGTTTTTGCAGCAGACAGAGCAGATGCCTTTATGTACAGGAGCCCTCAGTGGCAGGAGTATCAGGAGTTTAACCGTATGAGATCCAGGCTTCTGGATTACGGATTTCCGGACTATGATACAAACAGGGCGCTTTATAAAGAACTGGGGATCAGTGAAGAAGCGCTGCAGCTGTATAAAACATGGAACTTTAATGACCCGGAAAAATTTACTGCAGAAGTTATGGAAAAGCTGGTAAAGCAGAAACCGGAAAGAAATGTTTCCGGGTCTCAGATACTTCGTTTTATAAAAAGATTTCCGGGAGATGCAGGAAAGCTGACAGCCGCTTATGTGGCATTGCTGATCTTTGGATTGTGGATGGTCTTAGGGAAAAAGAATGCGGCAGGCATTATTTCATTTCTTATAGAAATGCTGATTTTAAAGGGATTCTATTTTTACTTATATTTTCAGGGCAGATATATGGTGAACAGGGTAGATGTGGGGCTGTGGTTCAGCGTATGCCTAACCATGTTGTGGATCCTGGGGGAATCGCTGAGAGACAGGACCGAAATTTCCAAATATGGGGGGTGCTTTTGTGTATAATAGGAATCCTCGCCAGCCAGAGTTTCTGGCATAAGGATTACAGGACTGTTACTGCAGAGATCCCTAAAGCCCGGGTAAGTCAGAGAGCGGTCCTGGAAACCATCGGAACAGATAAAGATCATGTATATCTGGCGAAAAGCGGTACAGTGTCAGAAATTGTCTGTTATGGACCTTTTGACCGAATGCCGGAGAACCTTCTGGATAATCTTTACTGGTTCGGAGGTTGGGAGTGTCGTACTCCGGGAGTTATAAAAGAAATGAAAGAACACGGAATCGTAAATCCGTACAAAGATATGATAGGAAATGAAAAGGTTTATCTGATCGATGACAACATAGATCTGACGGTTGAATATATCCGTCAGAATTATGATGAACATGCAGAAGCAGTATTTGTCAGGACTCTGGGAAATGTGGATCTGTATCAGATTAAATAATGTTACTGTTCACAGCAGCGATAGTTCTGTGTGAACAGTAACAAATAAATCTCAATGATTTCATTGCATTTCTCTGTAGGATGCGGTATGCTAGAAAAGCATATATTTTCAGGAGAGAGGAAAGACAATGGAAAAAAAGAGAGGAAGTTTTACTGACAAGCTGGGATTTGTCCTGGCAGCTGCAGGCTCGGCAGTGGGTCTGGGTAACTTATGGAGGTTTCCGTATCTTGCGGCAAAACACGGAGGCGGAATTTTCCTGCTGATCTACTTGATACTTGCGGTTACCTTTGGATTTGCCCTGATGGTCACAGAAATCGCACTTGGACGAAAGACAAGACTAAGCGCAGTAGGCGCATATCCGGCGCTTGATAAAAGATTTAAGTTTTTGGGTTATCTGTCCAGTGTAATCCCGTTTCTGATCACACCTTATTACTGCGTGATCGGCGGATGGGTACTGAAATATCTGGTAGTGTTTCTTACCGGTCAGGTATCCAGTGCAGCTGCAGATGAATTTTTTACAGGCTACATTGCACAGCCGGCAGCTCCGGTTATTTTCTTTGTTATTTATGTAACAGTTGGAATGGTAGCAGTGCTTCTTGGAGTGGAAGGCGGCATTGAGAAGGCAAGTAAGTTCATGATGCCGGTCCTTGTAGTGATGACTGTTTTTATTTCTGTATTCAGCCTGATGCAGCCGGGAGCAATGGAAGGTCTTCGTTATTACCTTCTTCCAGACTTTTCAAGATTCAGTGCAACTACTGTTATGGCAGCTATGGGACAGTTGTTTTATTCTATGTCTCTTGCCATGGGAATTATGATCACCTATGGTTCTTATATGAAAAAAGAGACAAATCTGGAGAAATCTGTCCGTCAGATTGAGATTTTTGATACAGGAATTGCTTTTATGGCAGGTCTTATGATCATTCCGGCTGTATTTGCTTTTTCCGGCGGAAGTGAAGAGGCTCTTGGAAAAGGTCCGAGTCTGATGTTTATTACATTGCCAAAAGTATTTGACAATATGAAATTCGGTACACTGGTAGGGGCAGTTTTCTTCCTGCTGGTATTGTTTGCGGCATTGACTTCTTCTATTTCACTGACAGAGACTCTGGTTTCTATCGTGGTAGATAAGTTTAAATTCAGCAGAAAAAAAGCCTGCGGAGTTGTCTATGCATGGCTTCTTGCACTGGGAATCCCGGTTTCTCTGGGATTTGGAATCTGGAGCTTTATCAAGCCTCTTGGAATGAGCCTTCTGGATTTCTTTGACTTTACCAGCAACAGCGTGCTGATGCCGATCGCTGCTATCGGTACCTGTATCTTTGTAGGATTTGTGATCAAGCCAAAGACGCTTATTGAAGAGGTAGAGGTCAACGGCAAGTTTAAGATGAAAAAGTTTTACTCTATTATGATCAAATATATTGCTCCGGTATGTCTGGTGGCAATTCTGATCTTTGCCGTAATGGAGGCCCTGGGAATGATCACCGTATAGGGGATTAAAAGCCAAAAATAACGAAAAATAAAAAATTGAAATTTTTTGAAAAAATTTTAAAAATCCTATTGACTTTTACTGTAACATGAGTTATTATAATCAAGCAGTCGCGAGAGAGCGGCTGGTCAATAGGAAATGCAGGAGTGGCGGAATTGGCAGACGCGCAGGCTTCAGGTGCCTGTGGTCGCAAGATCGTGTGGGTTCAAGTCCCATCTCCTGCATTATTTTTTTATATCGGGAAGCCCTAATTCAGCTGGGTTTCCCGATTTTTTACTATTCTTATTTTCTGAAAATTTCACAAGAATTATTTTAAGCAAAACATAATTTTTTTTAGTGTCAGTTTGTGTTGAAAAACAAAATCTCTTGTGATACAATCTTGAAGATTTAGGATAAAACAAGAGAAAGGGAGATTGTATGAAAGCATTTCTGATATTAGAAGATGGCCATGTATTTACAGGAACAAGTATTGGCTCTACAAGGGAAGTTATCAGTGAGATCGTTTTTAACACTTCCATGGCAGGTTACCTGGAAGTCATGTCAGACCCAACTTATCTGGGACAGGCAGTTTGTATGACATATCCGTTAATTGGAAATTACGGAATCTGTTATGAAGACCAGGAATCCAGAAGCACATGGGTCGACGGAGTGATCGTCCGTGAATTATCTCGTATCCCAAGCAACTTCAGATGCGTGGACACAATCCAGCATTTCTTAACAAAACATGATATTCCAGGTATTGCCGGAATTGATACCAGAGCCCTGACTAGAATTTTACGTGAAAAAGGTACCATGAACGGTATGATTACTGTTGAGGAAAATTATGATCTGAACACAATCATCCCACGTTTAAAAGCATATAAAAAAGAAAATGCTGTAGAAACAGTCAGCCGCCGCGAAAAGAAGCTTGTAAAAGGCAATGGAGCAAAGGTTGCACTGATGGACTTTGGTGTAAGAAAAAGTCTTGTGGAAGCTCTTACAGAGAGAGGTTGCCAGGTAACAGTATATCCGGCACAGACTTCCGTAGAAACAATTCTGAAAGATGCTCCGGACGGAGTCCTTCTCAGCAATGGTCCTGGGGATCCGAAAGCAAATCCTTCTATTATAGAAGAAATAAAGAAACTTTATGAATCTGAAATTCCTGTTATGGGAATTGGTCTTGGACATCAGCTTATGGCTCTTGCAGCAGGCGGAGACACCCGTAAGATGAAATGCGGACACAGAGGCAGCAATTATCCGGTAAAAGGACTGGAGACAGGAATGACCTATATTTCTTCTCAGAGTCATGGATATGAAGTCGATGCAGCTGCACTGGAAGAGAAGAATATCGCAAAAGCTTCTTTTGTAAATGTAAACGATGGCACAAATGAAGGTCTGGACTATATCGGAAAGAAAATCTTTACTGTTCAGTTCCAGCCGGCAGCCAGCGAAGGTGTACAGTATACAAGTTTCTTATATAATAAATTTGTGGAAATGATGGGAGGGAATAAATAATGCCAAAGATAAAAGACATTAAAAAAGTACTTGTTATTGGTTCCGGTCCGATCATTATTGGTCAGGCTGCAGAGTTTGACTATGCGGGAACACAGGCATGCCGTGCTCTCAAGGAAGAGGGAATCGAAGTTGTACTTCTGAACTCCAATCCAGCTACCATCATGACTGATAAAGATATGGCTGACAGAGTATATATTGAGCCTCTGACAGTTGAAGTTGTGGAACAGCTGATCATTAAGGAAAAACCGGACAGCGTTCTTCCTACACTTGGCGGACAGGCAGGTCTGAATCTTGCCATGGAGCTTGCCGAAAGTGGATTTTTGAAGGAACATAATGTTCGTCTGATCGGTACAACTCCGGATACCATCAAAAGAGCTGAGGATCGCCAGGCATTTAAAGACACCATGGAAAAGATCAACGAGCCGATTGCGGCGTCTAAAGTGGTAACAACTGTTGAAGACGGCGTGGCGTTTACAAATACCATTGGCTATCCGGTTGTTCTCCGTCCGGCATATACACTTGGCGGAAGCGGCGGCGGTATTGCATACAGCGAGCCTGAACTGAGAGAAATTCTTGAAAATGGTCTTCGTCTTT
>URWL01000172.1 GCA_900551465.1 uncultured Blautia sp.
TTTCTTCCTCTGAAACGCCAGTATAATGAAGATTCGCCTTTCCCCAGTCATATATATGGATAACCATTGATTCTTCTTTTATAATATCCGATATTTGTTTTTTCAGATAGCTTCGGGTTTCTTTTTTCTGTTCCTCATCATATCCTGTCAGAAACTGAAACAATTCAGCTGCAATTCCTTCCGGAGATATTTTACAAGCAGCAGGACAGCTTACAGCTATTCCTAATATGTCCTGATCTACCAGATCATAATATGCGATAAGCTCCATTCCTGTATCGTCTGTATATTTTTGATAATCGCCAAAATCCGTTTCTATATGTCCATATTCTCCTTCAAACACATCGCATTTTGTTGTTCTTTCGTCCTGTTTCTGGATATTCCAGTTTAATTCCTTTATAAAAGCCTCCAGATCTTCTCTTTTTTTGTCAAAGCGATATCTGTTGCAGGGCAGTCCATAATCCAATACGTCTTCTGCTGATAACGTATAAGAAATCCCATTGTCCTCTTTTGTTTTCGAAAGTGCATGTGCTTTTACAAAATCCATATATTCGATAGCTTTTCGGGAACCTCTGCCGTAGTTTCCCGCATATTCTGTATAAGACCGATCTATATGAATCCAGACGCCTGTCAAAAAGGTCACCATAAGTACTGACGCTGCACCTGTAAGAACCCACTTTTTCGTTTTATTCCGTTTTTTCTGTGTTTTCCGTTCTGTGAGATACAACGCAGCTTCCAAATCCTTCACCGTCTGATACCTGTGATGCCAGTCTACAGACAGCCCTTTCATAAGCGCCGCCTCTTCTTCCGGCCTGATCTCAGCTCCATACATGGAAGGAAGGTAAAGCTGATCCTCTTTTACTCTTACTGCAGCATCTATCGGCGGAATTCCCGTGATCATTTCATAAATCACTGCACACAGGGAATAGATATCTGTCCAGGGACCTTGTTTTCCCTGCCTGGAATACTGCTCCAGCGGAGCATACCCCGGCTTAATAAGAACGGTCCTTGTCCTGTCATCGTCCGTATATTCTCTTGCCGATCCAAAATCAATGATGCGGAGACTTCCATTTTCACTGAGCAGAATATTATCCGGAGTCAGATCCCTGTGAAGAATATGCTTTTTATGGACACAGCTCAAAGCGGTAAGTACCGGATGGATAAACTCAACGGCTTCACGAAAACTCATGGGCTGGTCCATCATTTCCAGATAATCCCGAAGACTTGTGCCTCTGATATATTCCAGCACAAGATACGCTGTATTTTGTTCCTCAAAATAATTCAGTACACGGACAATTTCAGGTACGGTTTCCAAAGACGCCATCAATTTTGCTTCTTTCAAAAACTTTTTTAATCCACTCTTATATTCTTTTTGGTATTCCGGAAAAGCCTCAATTCTGCCTTCCTTTTTCATCGCATACTGAGCCGGCATATATTCTTTCAGAACAACAGTTCCATGATTTTTCAGATCCTCTGCCAGATAAGTAATCCCAAATCCGCCTTTTCCCAGTGTTTTTTTTATCTGATAACGGTCTGCCAAAAGCCCTATTGATTCATTCTTTTCCATGTTTAAACTCCTGTGTTTAAAGCACTATAAGAGGCAGCCAGACTGACACGATAATCCCCTTCCGTACCGTCTGTATAAGTATAATGACTAATATGCGTCCATACTTTTTCATTCACACCTGTGTAAATAAGTTCATCTTCTGTTTCCAAAAGCTTCCGTGCCTCTCCTGATGTAAGATATGCTTCCGGACAGAATACAGGAAGCACTTCTGTCAAAAACCTTTCTGCTTTTTCTCTGCCTTTTACATTGATCTTTATATTGATGACTCTTCCATCCACCGGATCGTAGTTTAGTGTGTAATCGTCCCATGAATCTCCATTCTCTACTTTATAATGCCTTTTCACATAAGATCCGTTCATGATCAGTCCATCAAAATCTCTTCTCAGAAAAACTCTTCCATTATACTCTTCCTCTGTACTGTAAATACTCTTCTCGTCTATATCCATCAGGTAAAACAATGCCTCTTCCGCCGTCTTCCAGTTCAGAAGCATTTTTCTGCCCAGATTATAAGACAATCCCATATCCATCAGTTCTTTCTTATCTATAAAATATCCTTCCCAATTATATGCACACGAAATAATCTCCCACATGCTTATATTCTCATCCACTTCACCATGGGTTTGCAGGTATTCCAGAATTTTTTCATAATCTTTTATTCCTTTACAGACGAGCATCTTATCCTTTTGATCTATATGCATAATCTGAGCCATCTTATTTTCCAAGGCGAAATATTTTTCCGGGTTTCTTCTGAAATACCATCCTGCGGCTCCTGCTGCAATTCCAAGTCCCAGAAGCATCACTCCTGCCCCAACGGCAAAATGTTTCATCCTTTTCACAAGGGCACTTCTCTTGCGTTCTATCCGTGTTCTTCTGTTTTCAATACTTGCTTCCAGCCACACTGATCCCCATACCCTACGAGTAGCTCCATCCAGTCTTTTTATCTTTTCCACAGGCAGAGACAGGGCTTCCATAAATACTCTTATACTGTAATAACGGTCCCTGATCTCATATTCCAGCCCTCTCATAAAAACATGTTCCAGTTTTGCAGAAATATGTGTATATGCAGAAACAGGCTGTAACCGATCGTATTTCATACGCTCCGTTGCAGCCATTGGTTTCTCTCCCGTTATCATTTCATAAAAAATTGCACAGATACTGTAAATATCCGTCCAGGGACCGATGCGTGCAGTATCTGTGTATTGTTCTGGTGCACTATATGGTTCCTTTAAAAAGCTCTTTTCACATACAACACCCTGTTTTCTGATTGCCCCAAGGTCTATCATACATAGATTAGAATTCTCATCAAACATCAGATTATCAGGACTTATATCGCAATGAACCATCCCTTCGCTGTGGAGCTTTGCCACAGCTTCCATGACCGGCATTAAAATATTTACAGCTTCCATCGGAGGCAGCATGGATTTTTTTCTTTTATGGATATATTCCTTCAGCGTTCCGCCGGAAAGATATTCCATTACCAAAAACTGCATTCCTGCCCGTTCAAAAAAATCATATATTTCTACCAGTCCCGGTATCTTTCCTTCCCTTAGAAAAAAATCCTTTGCCGCTTCAAAAGCTTCCTGCTTTGTATCCTGCTGCCATATCTTAACTGCCACTTCTCTTTTTTCCTGCTTATCCCATGCAAGATAAGTGATGCCAAATGCCCCCTGTCCCAGTTTTCTTTTCAAACTATATCGGCTGTTTAAATTATATACGTCATTCAGCTGATTTTGCATCTGTCTTATTCCTTTGTGTGATACTTCTACAATATTCTTTTCATTTCCAAAATATCATTTTTCTGCACCTTTTACAACTGAAATAACCTGTAATATTTCTTTCTTCAGGAACGGATTCATTCAAAAACTATGGCCGCCTCCATGTGTTCATCCTGCTGTGGTAAAACTCTGGATCTCTCCCGGATATTCCTGCCCTTCATAAATAATAAAGAACTGATATTTATAAGCAGTTCCAGGATTAAGAGCCAGCCCAATTTCTCCCTGAATATCATACCACATATTAAATCTGCTTTCGTTCCGTACACAATCCTCCACATGTCTTATAATGAGATTATCTTCGGCATCCCAGATATGGCAGCCTACCTGATAAACGGTATTTCTATAAGGATTATCTATCTTAGCGGAAACCACTGCTGTTGTATTGTAAATCTGTGGTGCTTCATAATTTACAGTAAAACTTGCCGTCGGTGCACTTTGAACCTCTCCTGCATTTCCGTCCCAGGTAAAAAAGGTATATCTTGGATCCCCCTTTTCTACAGTTGCCCCTACCCAGGCATTCGTATAAGCTGTGTTCCAGGCATTTTGCTGAATCAGTGTAATGGTACTTCCCGATACCTCTTTCACAATCGCCCAATGAACAGAGTAATTATCTCTCAGAATGTCTCCCACCTTCGGTTCATAAGTCTGAACAAACTGGCCTCCGTCCATAAGCGGAACAGAATCAATCCTCTCCAGTCCATATACATTTTTCCCATAAACCTGCTCGTAAAATCTTTTTACAAGAGCTGCGCAGCAATAAGTAGCATCTGTGTCACAGCTGGAATCATAAGGCCGGTATAACGCTTCTACCGTAATGCCATTGACCGTAATACTGTCTACTGCAACGGAATCATTGACCGCCACAAAATTTCCATTCCCCATATCTGCCATAACCGGTACTGCCTGACAGCTTCCGCCTAGAAGAATTATAGAGCATAAACCACACAGCATTTTTTTTACTTTGTTATTTTTCATTATCAAAACCTCCTGTTAATTATTTTATAATTCTATCTTAACAGGTAGTTTTGCAGATTTGTTTTATGCTTTCTCATTTCCAAAAACATATCGGAGGCCTCCCGGAATTCTGAAGCAATGTCCTTTCCGCCAAAAAGCACTTCCCAGCCCCGGTCACAAAAAACTTCTATTCTTTCTTCAAGCTCCTTCTTTTTTACTCGAGTACTGGAATTATCCAAACCGTCTGTCACCATAAAAAACAGCACTTGTGATCGGTTCGTTCTACTTTCCGATTGAAATCTGCATATCAGGCTCAATACTTCATCCACAGCATCCAAATAGGCAGTATGTCCCTTTACATAATAAGAAAAACTGTCCATCTTTTTTATATACTGGATTGGCATCCGGCTGTACAGAAGCTCACATTTTTCATTGCAGAGCGCCACAGTTACCAGCGCCTCTTCACTATTTTTCTGCTGCTCCTCCAGCCATCTGTTAAAAGACTGGATAATTGTTTTTTCCCGTCCATACATAGACAGGCTTCTGTCCAAAACACAGATAAACTCTGGGATATCAGAACTTTCTGATGTATTCGTACTTTTCTCCACTTATTTTCCTCCCTTTCCTCTGCAAAATAAAACTTCATATTTTAGAATGTTATTTTTATTATACAAAACAAAAAGGGAAATCTGTGTTCAGAGATTCATAGTCAAAAAGAGAAAAAGTTATAATAAAAAACTTTTTCTTTTAAATAATACGATAAACTCCTTTATTATATAAATCAGATACTATTTCCGATAGCATCAATAATCTCTTTATAATCCAGTTCTCCCAAACCATTTCCTGCAACAGAAGGATAGTGTATTACATTATTCCAGTTTTCTGTAACAACACTCCATTCCTTTTCATATGGTGT
>URWL01000173.1 GCA_900551465.1 uncultured Blautia sp.
TTTGGAGGACTGGCTTCCTATTCCTATGCACATTTACTGGCGCCATCTGAAATACAGAGAGAGATTGCGTTCTCATTTTTTAAAAGAGCAATCGATCTTACAATAGAGTTAGGTGCAGAAGTTATGGGTACGCCTGTAGGCGGTATGTCTTATGATGACGCCAGAAATCCGGAAAGAAGAGAAGAACTTTATAAGGAAATGCTGCAGTATATAAGAAAACTTGCTGAATATGGAAAAGCCAGAGGTCTGAAGGAAATCCATATAGAGGCAACGCCTTTAATAACAGAGTTTCCTCATAGTCCGCAGGTATCCATACAGATGATGAAAGATCTGGAAGGAACAGAAATTCCGGTAAAACTTCTTATAGACTGGGGACATGCATTATATAAACCGTTATTAAAAGAAGAGGCAGATATTCATCTGTGGTTTCAGCAATGCGCTCCATATATTGGATCGATTCATTTACAGCAGACAGACGGACTGTTAGACAGACACTGGGATTTTACCCATAAGGATGGAATCATCACTCCGGAACTGATTAAAGATGCAGTGAAGAGGGCAAATCTGGAAAACATTACGCAGTATCTGGAGGTCGTGACAATTTTTGAAGAAGATGACGATAAGGTATATGAAGGTATGAAAAAAACAATGGAGTATCTTCACAGGGAATTAGAGTGCTAAAAGGAGAGCCAAATGGATTATAAAGAAACTTATCATAAAATTCTTGAGGAATACAGACAGGTTTTTGAACGGCTGGATCAGAAAAATATGAGAGATTTTATAGATGAAGTAAAGAATCATGACAGGATTTTTCTGATTGGCGTAGGCCGTGAAGGTATGGCGACGAAAGCTTTTGCTATGCGTCTGATGCATATGGGCAAAGAGGTTCACTGGATCTGGGATGATACAACTCCCTCAATAAAACCCGGAGATCTTTTGATTGCTACATTGGGAGACGGAAAGATCGGACATATTGATTATGTATGCAGACGCGCCAGAGAGGCGGGAGCATTCATCTATGTTGTCACAGGATCGCCAAGTGGAGAAACAGCAAAAACAGTGGCAGATAAGGTATTCTTTGTTCCGGCAGCCGTGTACAGGGGAACAGACGATGTGGTACCTTCCTTTCAGCCAATGGGAAATCTGTTTGAACAGTGTCTGCTGATTCTGTTTGATATTATCATCATGACAATTGTAGATGAGATACCGGATCTTTCATTTGAAAAAATGTCTGCCAACCATCGCAATATCGAGTAAGCATGAGAAGTCTGGAGGATGTATAAATGGGGATAAAGAAAATATTAAATGAAGACGTATCAAATGTCGTAGAAGAGAGCCTGACTGGCTATTTAACAGCTTACAGAAAATACTATAAAAAAATAGAAGATTATAATGCGTTTTATTATAAGGGACACAGACAGAACAAGGTTGCGCTTGTAATAGGCGGCGGAAGCGGTCATGAACCTCTGTTTACAGGATACTGCGGGGCCGGTCTGGCAGATGCCGTTGCATGTGGAAATGTGTGCGCGTCTCCCAACCCTGAACTGATTACAGAAGCAGCCAGGGCTGTGGATCAGGGAAAAGGCGTTCTCTTTGTGTATGGAAATTATGCGGGCGATAACCTGAATTTTGATATGGCAGAAGAAATGTGTCAGGCAATTGGAATGAAAACGGCACATGTTCGTGAATGGGATGATTTTGCTTCAGCTCCCAAAGACAGAATTACAGATCGCAGAGGGATAGCAGGCGACGTTTATACGATCAAAATTGCAGGCGCGGCATGTGACGCAGGTCTCAGTCTGGAGGAGGTAGTCAGGATTACTGAAAAAGCCAGAGATAATACAAATACCATAGGTCTGGCAACTTCACCGGGAACACTTCCGGGAAACGACAAACCTACCTTTGAAATTGCAGATGACGAAATGGAATTTGGAATGGGACTTCATGGAGAACCGGGAATTGAACGTACAAAGATGATGCCGTGTTCTGATATGGTCGATCGTATGTACAGGGAATTAAAACAGGAAATGCAGCTGAAGGCAGGAGATGAGGTTGCAGTTCTGGTAAACGGGCTTGGTTCCACTCCTTTGTTAGAATTAAATCTTGTATATTATGAATTGTATAAACGGATGCATAAAGAAGGACTTAAAGTATATGATGCGGAAATAAAGACATATTGTACCTGTATGGAAATGGGCGGATTTTCTATTACTTTCTTAAAGATGGACGACGAATTAAAGTCATATTATGATGCGCCATGCTTTTCTCCTTATTATGCGAAAGGTTCTGTATCATCAGTAACTGTGGATACAAATGAAGACGAAGAAGAGCTCGAGTTTGACGAAACGGATGTAGAGCCGGCTCCTGTCATAAGGAGTAAAGAGGGAGTTCTTGAGCAGTTAAATGTGGAAGATACCAGAAACATGCTGCTGTATGTTGCAGATAAGATTATCGCAAATAAACCCTATCTGACAGAAGTGGACAGTGCGATTGGCGACGGCGATCACGGAATCGGCATGGCCGGCGGAATGCAGAAAGCGAAGAAAAAACTCCTTAAAATTGAAAATGAACGAAATGCATATCAGGTATTTGAAACTGCAGGGCAGGCAATGTTAATGTCCATGGGCGGAGCTTCGGGCGTTATTTTTGGAAGTCTGTATCTTGCAGGCGCAAAAGGAATGGAAGCAAAGGACATTCTTACAGCTCAGGATATTGCAGAAATGGAAGAAAAGAGCCTGATTGCAATTCAGAAACGCGGAGGAGCCAGGCTGGGAGATAAAACGATGGTAGACGCACTTTCCCCAGCTGTAGACGCATTAAAGGAACATGCGCAGGAGGGCCTTCTGGAGATGATGAAGGCAGCGGAAGAGGCAGCGAGACAGGGAGTTGAAAACACGAAACAGTATATCGCAAAATATGGCCGTGCGAAATCACTTTTAGAGCGAGCGATAGGATATCAGGATGCAGGTGCAACTTCTGTATATCTGATTTTCCAGGGAATGAGAGAATTCATAGAAGGCAGTCTGGAAAATAACTGAGTAAGCTATCTGTAGACATTTAAGAAACGGAGGGAAAACACGATGAGGATAGCAATAGGATGCGACCCAAATGCGCAGAAGGAAAAAGAAGAGATCATTGCATATATTGAAAAAAAGGGTTATGGTGAAGTTACAGATTTTGGAAGTGAAGATGTGATCTATGCGCATGTGGCAATAGAAGTGGGAGAAGCGGTTGCGGAAGGAAAGTACGACAGAGGAATTCTGATCTGCGGAACCGGAATTGGAATGTCCATTTCTGCAAATAAGGTAAAAGGTATCAGCGCAGCCCTGATAACAGACGTTTATTCGGCAGAACGGGCCCGTCTGAGTAATGACGCAAATGTTGCATGTATTGGAGCATTTACAACAGGATGTAAGGTAAGGGAAAAGCTGATCGATGCATTTTTGGGAAATGAATTTGTAGAGGGATGTGCCTCCCAGCCAAAGGTAGATGCATTCAGAGAGTATGATATGCATAGGAAATGATTCCAAAAACCGGTATGAAAGGAAAGATTCATGAAGAAATTATATTTTGGAAGCAATCTGAAAATGTATAAAAACAGAAAAGATACGATTTCATATCTTCAGGAGCTGGCAGAACTGACTAAGGATATCAGCAGGGAAGAGCTTCATTTATTTATTATTCCTTCATACACATCTTTAGAGGGTGCGGCAGAGGAAACGGACAGAAGACTTATTCAGATTGGAGCGCAGAACATGTGCTGGGAAGATCAGGGACAGTTTACCGGAGAAATTTCACCACTCATGCTTAAAGAAATGGATCTGGATCTGGTTATGATAGGGCACTCTGAAAGAAGGCATGTTTTCAGAGAGACAGATATTGAAGAAAATAAGAAGGTTCAGGCAGCTTTGAAACATGGTTTCCAGACCCTGTTATGTATTGGCGAAACCGCTGAGGAAAAGGAGTATGGAATAAGCAGAGAAATTCTCCGTAAACAGCTGATCGTAGGCTTTCATAATGTTTCACCTGCATATGCAAAAAAGATATGGGTTGCATATGAGCCGGTATGGTCGATTGGAGTTAATGGGATTCCTGCTTCTCCGGATTACGCAGAAGAGATGCATAAGGTGATTAAAGAATGCCTGTATGAGTTGTTTGGAGAAAGCGGCAATGAAATTCCGGTGTTATATGGAGGCAGCGTAAACCCGGAGAATGCAGATGAACTGATTACAAAAGAGTCTGTTGACGGACTTTTTGTAGGAAGAGCTGCATGGGATGCCTCAAAATTCAACCTGCTGATTCGTAATGCAATGAAACAGAGAATGTAAAAAGTAAGAAAAGTCCGATGTATCTAGCAGTATTTTGCCGGATACATCGGACTTTTATGCTCTAAAAATTAATCAGTTTTTAATCTTTCTTCAAGAATGGATTAAGAAACTTCTGTTAGAGTATAAGCATCAAATGAAAACAACATTCTTGAAAGGACAGGGTGAAAATATGGAACAACTGGAAAAGGTTGAAAAATTAAGACAAAGAGCAAATGTCTCTTATGAAGAGGCAAAGGAAGCTTTGGAAGCTTCCGACTGGGATCTTCTGGATGCCATGGTCTATCTGGAAAAACAGGGAAAGGTAAAACCTCCCAGTCAGGAATCCTATACGACAAATTGTGATGAACAGACGCAGTATGTGGATGTAAAGGAAAAGGTGCAGGAGCAGGAGGAAGAGGCTTCCAGAAAAACCTGCCAGAAGCTGGGGCATCTTTTTCGAATCTTTATCAGAAAAACCAGAGACAATGCTTTCTGTGTCTCAAGAAAAGGGGAGGAGATTCTCAGAGTTCCGGTAATCGCCATGCTTATTCTTCTGCTCTTCTTCTGGCAGTTTCTGATACCGGCAGCGGTGATCGCGTTGTTTTTTGACTGTCGTTATTCTTTTAAGGGAAAGGACGATCTGGAAGGGATGAACCGGGCGATGGAAAAGGCGGGAGAGTTTGCGGACAAGGTAAAAGATGAGTATGAAAAGCTGTGATATATGACTGAAATCCTTACAGCATTATAAGAAATCCCAGATTGTCATAAGCAGCAGAAACCGTTATAATACAATTGGCCGGATGCCAAAAGGATATTCTGGCAAAATACAGATAAAGGAATAGATATATGCAGCTTTATATGGCTCCCTTAGAAGGGATTACAGGTTATATTTACAG
>URWL01000174.1 GCA_900551465.1 uncultured Blautia sp.
CATATCTACCTTTGTATCACGAAGCTCCTTCAAGGTCATAAGGTGATATTCTTCTCCCTCTCTTCCGATATTGGCAACCGTGCCGCATACGGTTTCCGGAGATTTGTACTGCATCATCAGATCACATGCCTTCTGCAGATAATCATGCCGCTTCCTGCTGGAAGGATTATAAAGACAGATCACAAAGTCTGCCTGGGATGCCCCCAGAAGACGGGCTTCGATCTTTTCCCAGGGGGTGAGAAGGTCGCTGAGGCTGATAAGACAGAAATCGTGGATCAGAGGAGCTCCAAGAACGGCAGCTCCGCCCAGAGCAGCAGTAACGCCGGGAACGATTTCCAGCTCCACCTCTGGATATTTCACACCAACCTCATACATAAGTCCTGCCATTCCATAAACGCCTGCGTCTCCGCTGCAGATCATGGAAACCACCTTTCCCTTCATCGCCTCTTCAAAAGCAAGAACACAGCGGTCTACCTCTTTTTTCATCGGTGTGGTAAGAAATTCTTTATCTGCAAAGGTATTTTTTACAAGATCCACATATACGGTATATCCAATGATCACATCACTGGCCTTTAATGCTTCCATGGCGATCCCGGTCATCTGGTCGCAGCCTCCCGGGCCGATTCCTACTACATATATTTTATTCAAAACGTACCTCCCATGTCCGGATGGCAAGAGCGGTTGTCACTCCGTCCTCTCCGGATTTTCTTTTTATCAGTGTCCCGTCTGACGCCCCCAGTACAGCGCTTCGTTCACAGACATTCTCTACTCCTGTGATCTTTTTTACAAAAGAGGAAGGGGTAAAATCTCCCTGTACCTCCATTAATTCTTCACTGTCCCAGGTACGGAACGGGATCTTATTTTTTTCTGCATAAGCCAGCAGCCCCGGCTCATTTTTTTTCAGCGAAATGCTTGCCAGCTGTTCCACTGCCTGTAAAAAGATATCCGCTTCCGCCATACATCTGCCTGCAGCTTTTTCTATGGCTTCCGCTTCTTTCTCCTTCCTGCACCCCATGCCAAGTGTCAGAATCCGGGGTATCACCTGGACAGTAGATAAAAATGGCTTACAGGATTTATGTATCGTCACCGCTATCCCAATTTCCGGACACTGCTCCGGCTTCTTTTGGAGACTTTCTTTTTTCTCTGACGGTCTGTCTGAATCTTCCTGTGATTTCCCATAAACATCACATGGAACAAGTCCCTCCGGAAGTTCCCCTTTCCAGGGGAATTCGCTGTAAAATCCAACCTTTTCACCAGCCAGAAGCGCTGCAGACACCTCTTTTGCCGCCTTCATATTCTGGATATTACAACCGTTCTTTTTTGCAAAAACATCTACAGCAAAACGTCTGTGAAGATCTGTAGCCGTAGTGACTACAGGCTGTGCCCCCAGAATCTGTGCACTTTGCAAAGCCAGTTCATTGGCGCCTCCCAGATGCCCGGACAGCAGGGAAATCACAAAGTTTCCGCATTCATCAACCACCAGTACTGCCGGATCTGATTTTTTGGACACCACATAAGGAGCAATGCTCCGTACTGCAATCCCGCAGGCTCCCACAAACAGAATACCGTCATCCAGGGGAAAACGGCCGCCTGCCCATTTTACGGTGCTTTCTGCAACAGAGTTCTCCAGATATTTACTTTTTTTTGCAAGAAGAACCTGATGCCCCTGTTCCTCAAGTCCGGCCTTCAGCCTTTCTGCAGTATGAAGCCCGGTAAGACTGAAACAGATTATCGAAAGTTTCATCTGCTGCTCCTTTTTATTTCGTGGCTTTTCGGAATTCGGTGGTAAAAGAAGGATCATACAGCTTGGATCTGTCATAATGTGCTGCTTTTACTGCATCGCCGATGATCATCAGAGCAGTTTTTGTAATATTGTTCTCTGCCGCTGTTTTTGCCAGTGTTCCTACCGTACAGATAAATTTCTTTTCATCCGGCCAGGTTGCCTTATATACGATAGCAGCCGGCGTATCCTCTGTATATCCGCCTTCTATCAGTCTCCTGCTTAATTCTTCCAGCATTCCGGTGCTTAAAAATACCACCATAGATGCCTGATGTGCCGCAAAGGACTGAATACTTTCTTTTGACGGAACCGGTGTACGTCCTTCCATTCTGGTAATGATCACACTCTGAGAAATATCCGGAAGAGTATATTCCAGATCCAAAGCGCTTGCAGCGCCGCAGAAAGAACTGACTCCAGGACAGGAATCATAAGCGATTCCTTTTTCATCCAGAATGTCCATCTGTTCACGGATCGCTCCGTAGATACAGGGATCTCCTGTATGAAGACGGACCGTGGTTTTTCCTTCTGCCTCTGCTCTTTCCATAACAGAGATCACTTCCTCCAGCGTCATTTTTGCGCTGTTGTGAATGGTACAAACATCCTTGCTGTATTCCAGAAGCTGCGGGTTCACAAGAGAACCTGCGTATATGATCACATCTGCTTCTTCCAGATATTTTTTTCCTCTGACTGTAATAAGATCCGGTGCTCCCGGTCCTGCTCCTACAAAATGTATCATTCTTTTTCTCCTTTAGCTATTTTTTTGATCAGCTCTGACCCATTGGCTGTCTGTCCCAGGTAACCATACTCGTTAGAAAAAATCACAGCTCCCAGAAGGATCTGATGATAAGACCGATGGTCCAGATAAAACTGGATCTTTTCCAGTATCACTTTCATAGTATCTTCCATCAGATCATACTTTTTCAGCACAGAAAGCGCTTCGTCAGTGGTGTTGCACTGCAGAATCTCCTGCGCACATGCAAGACTGCCCCCCGCACGGACAGCTGCCGCACAAAAAACCTCCATTCTTCCATCCGCACTGTGAGAATGGGTGTTCATGATTCCTGCTGCAACCTTAATAAATTTTCCGATATGTGCAACAAAAAGAATACCTTTTGCTCCCATATCCACAGCCATATCTATGGTCTCTCCCACATAGTTGCTGCATTTCATATTTTTTTCAAAAGGGAGCTCCATATGCTCTCTTAAAAAATCTGCACCGTAATTTCCCGGCGTTACCAGAAGATATTTCTTTCCCATGGCAATATGCTGGCTCATCTCCACCCGGATACTGTCGATCAGAGCCTTTTCACTCATTGGCTCCACAATGCCCGAGGTTCCCAGAATGGAAATTCCTCCCACAATACCAAGTCTTGGGTTAAAAGTCTTTCTGGCAACTGCTTCGCCTTCCGGTACAGATATGGTAATTTTCAGTCTGCCTTCATAATCAAATCTGTCTGCGGCCTCCTCCGCAGATTTCAGGATCATGGCCTTAGGCACGGGATTGATGGCAGCCTCACCAACCGGCTGCTTCAGACCGGGTCTGGTCACTCGTCCAACTCCGGCTCCTCCGTCAATCAGGAACCGATCCTTATTTTCTGTCAGTTCCTTCTGGTCTGCCTCCATGCCGGTCTGCTCCGGAGCATCAGATGCTGGCAGCTTTTCCACCCGGGCATATACCAGTATCCCGTCTGTAGTATCCGGATCATCTCCGGCATCCTTACGGACCGCACAGCTTACTGCATGTTCTTCCTGCCGGATATCCAGAAGCTCCAGATTTAAAAGGATCCCTTTTGGAGTCATCAGCTCTACTTCTGAGATTTTCTTGCCCCCAAGAAGAATCTCTGCCGCTCCCTTTGCCGCAGCTGCCGCGCAGGAACCTGTGGTATAACCAAAGCGAAGCTTTTTCTGATTCCGGATCACATAATGATCTTCCAGTCCTGTCCTATGTGCCATAAAATCCCTCCTTATTTCCGTTCATTATTATATAATTTTGACATAAAAATGTCAATTTATCTAATGGTTTCAAGCAAATAAAAAAAGCCATGCTATATTTTTCGCACAGCTTTTTCAAAATTTTATATTCTGCTCATCAATGGTTTTATCCTTGTTCCTGGCTTTCTCACCACCAGGTCATCTCTCACATCATCCTCTTGCTCTTTTTTTGCGCATATTTACACAAGAACGAGTGTAGTACATGCTGGTCATGATCCAAAGTACTGCAAGAAGTACAATTGCAAGCATTCCAGTATCAAACAGCAGATTTGACAGCATGGCTGCCACCAGAAGGATCGGGATCACCTTGCTTAAAAACAGATAGGTCCGATAGGAGCTGTGATAGATCATTTCTTTTTCTGCCTCATCACAGGATTCCATCCACTGTTCCTGAAATTTTACAGAAGAAGGATCTGCATTGGAAAATTCCGGCCTGCTGCTCTGTATTACTTTTACATATCGCATCTGCCATAATCCTTCATAGAAAAAACATACTACAAAAATTACCACTGCGATCATAAAACGAAAAGCTGTTTCCCTTGATCCGGAAATATAGTTTCTGGAATATCCAACAGAATTAATAAGAATTGCCAGAGCCATCGCAAAATTACTTACGTTTAATCCCCATGCTCCTATATATTCTTCCTGATATTCCAGTTCATCACATTCCTCATCTTCCGCATATTGGAGCCGCTCTTCAATATGTTTTATTTTTTTCAGCACAATCTCTCCAAATAAAATTCCTGACACTGTGACCAAGGTCACCAAAGGAATCATCGCCGACTGAACACTCTTTACAATCACTGCAAAAAACTGTCCCACATTATCCGCCTGACCTCCAAACCAGCTCATTGCAAATCCCAGTATTCCGCCAATCAGCATCCATACCAGCATTTTAATTACAAATTTTATACTTGGACTTTTTCTCTTTCCGGTATTCATAAAGTATCCTCCTCATAAATAAAAATATCCTCTACCGTTGCCTGACATATCCTGGCAAGTTTCAGAGCGAGTGTTACAGACGGGGAATAATCCCCTCTTTCAATCAGACTGATGGTCTGTCGAGATACTCCTGCCAGCTTTCCCATTTCTGTCTGATTGATCCCCAGCACAGTGCGATACTCCTTCAGCTTATTATACAAGGGCACCTTCTCATCTCCTTTTTCTCTGTATAGATTTATGTTCTATGACAACTTTCCTTGTCATATTCAGCATATCATTGACAAGAAAAGTTGTCAACAGTTTTGACAAATATTTTTGTCATTTCTTATTCACCAGAGAATTTTCTCTGCACTAACTTTTTCAATAAACAAAAACAGGTGAAAATCTCATGTCTGCAGCTGTAAAAATCCTGTAGACAAAAATTTCCACCTGTAAAAGATAATATAAAACAAAAGCCGTCTGTTTCTTAC
>URWL01000175.1 GCA_900551465.1 uncultured Blautia sp.
CTTTTACTGTGTCTACCAGCTGACGGAGATATTTTTCCGGTGTCTTATATAGAGGGATCACAATTGAAATCTTTGGCTGATAGTCAAAAACTGTTTTTCTCTGCTTTTCCAGTTCTTTATTTCCCGGCAGATGATGAAGGATCCATTTCTGATAAGGAATCTCTCTGGTAGACGCAGTCTTAACCTTGGAAACAATCTTTCCTACCATAGCGGCGCTTCCCTGGCTCTTCCAGTAACACAGTCCTTTTTTTGCATATTTTTGAATCTTTTTGCGGAATACCACAGCCGGATTCAGATGGGCAATATGCACAGATTTCGTATCTCCTGCGTAAAATACCACGTAGACTAGCTTTCCGGTAAGGTTGGTCAGCTCAGCAAAAAATCCTGTCTTGTCCTCATGATCCATTTCCTCATACATCTGCTCCACATCTACTCTCTGAGTGCGAAGAATCTCTGCATGAAGCTTCTGTTTGTTTTCATCAAAAATCTGGATATTGACCGGTTCATCCGCAACAGCCCAGCCCCGGATCCGTAAAAATCCCTGCTGAACCTTTTCTTCCTCGATAAAAAACTGAGGTTTTCCACGGCGTTTTTCCAGTTCCTTTACGGAAACAGAAAACCAGCACATGGCTTTATCCGGCATATCGGCATAAACAGACAGCTTCTGATGCCCTTCCAGAGATTCCGGAAGCTGCACAGCGGCAGTGATCCTCTCTCCCCGCATCAGATCCGGATCCTTAAACCGTTCCAGAGCGCTGACTACCTCCAGCTTCCGGATTTCCGACTTTATCTCAGAATCATCCAGACAGGCACGCATCTTTGCTTCCTTAGGCCAAGTTCCCTGCAGGATATACTGACAGGGATCCTTCAGATGGAACCTGTCCTTTGTTACCTCAAAAATCTCTCTTGACATATCCAACCTCGTTTCTCAGTTTTCTCTCAGGGAGCAGTCTCCTTCTGTTACAGACAGATTTGGACTGTAATACGGATCGCCTTTTCTCAGCTGATCTCCCCATTTTTCCTGAAATCTTTTTATTTCCTTTTCAAAACGGAACTGTTTTTCCGGCGTGTCCTCTAAGCCTCTGGATTTTGATTCATAATGATACAGCTCTGCATAAGGGGTAAACACCACTTTTTTGCCAAGAGCCCTGACTTTCATACAGAGATCAATATCATTAAACGCTACCCGGAAGGTCTCATCAAATCCTCCCACTTTCCGGAAGTCTTCTGTTTTCATCATCATGCAGGCTGCTGTTACTGCGCTGATCTCCTGGACACTGATCATCCTTCCAAAATATCCTTCATCCTCTCTGGATGCGCGGCACATGATATGCCCGGCGATCCCGCCCAGCCCCATAACTACGCCCCCATGCTGAATGGTATCGTCCGGATAATAAAGCTTGGCTCCTACTATGGAAACCTCCTTTTGCTGACAGATCTGAAGCATCTCCTCCATCCAGTCAGGCGTCAGGATCTCCACATCATTATTCAGAAACAGCATATATTCTCCTCTTGCCTGTTCTGCTGCAAAATTATTGATAGAAGAATAATTAAATTCTTTTTCCCAGGTAAGAATTCTCACCTTCGGGAAACGCTGGGGAAGCTTTTCATAATACGCAAAGGTGGCAGCCTCTTCACTGTTGTTTTCTACGATCAGTACCTCATAATTTTCGTAAGTACTGCGCTCTGTCAGAGACGAAAGACACAGTTCCAGATCGTCAATATGATCTTTATTGGGGATGATCACAGAGATCATTGGTGTTCCCTGAATCTCCACCCGGCTCCGGTACCATCCCGGCCTCTGTGTCATCTCCACCTTTGCAGGAATTTCCATTCTCCGGTAATGCTCCTCCACGGCTTTTCTTCCGGCTTCAAACGCATATGCCTTGCTTTCCGGATCGGCAGCTGTGGAATCCATATGGCAGCGCCAGTGATAAAGCACTCTGGGAATATGGATGACTCCGGCGGCATTTTCGCAGCAGCGGAAAATAAAATCAAAATCCTGCGCCCCGTCAAATTCTTTACGGAAATATCCGGCTTTTTCCGCCACCTGCCTTTTTACCACAAAAATATGGCAGATATAATTATTTTCTCTCAGCCGGAACAGATTAAAATCCGATTTGAAATGAGGGTCGAAATAATGCCTGCCGTCCATGCTGATCTTATCCTCATCTGTATAGATCACATCTGCATGTTCATACTCGTTGACCGCCTTTACAATTTCGTAAAGTGCGTCCGGCTCCAGTGTATCGTCATGGTCGCAGAGCATCAGGTATTCCCCTCTTGCAAGCTCTATGGCCTTATTGGTGTTCACGGAGATTCCCCCGTTTTCCTTCAGTTTTTTATAACTGATCCGAACCTCATGCCTGTAATTTTTCTTCAGAAATTCATATACCTTATCATCCGGGCTTCCGTCAGCCAGACACAGCTGCCAGTTCCCGTAAGTCTGTTTTCTTACAGATTCGATCAGTTCCTTCAGATAGGGAAGCGGCGTATTATATAACGGGATCACAATGCTGATCAGCGGTTTTTTATCAAAATTAACATGTTTCTGCTTCCACATCCGGGAACGGCTGACACTGTGGCGCTTCAGCCACTGCTCATAATCTCCTGTCTTTTCTTCTGAACGTCGGAAAAAACGATTCAGAATCCCCTTTGGCTTTCCATCCTTCAGAAGCTTCTGCACATCGATCTCATGATCTTTCCGGACAGAGGAGCCTGTAAACCGGAGAATGACTTTTTTCCCTGCAATCTCATCCAGAGTAGCAGAAATACGGAATCCGATCTCCCGGTTTTTATATTCTTCGTCAAGCCCTCTTCGTTCCACTACATCCGGTCTTCTTCCCCTGCTCATACGGCAGGGAACAGGACTTTCATCCTCATTGAGAAGCTCTGCCGCCGCATCTCCTCTCTGATCCATCACCCAGCCCTGAATTTCCAGCATGGTGTCATACAGAATCTCCACCCTGTCCATATGATATTCCAGCAGGCTTTCCTGCAGAAAGGCTTCCAGCTCTTCTCTGGATTTTTTCCAGACAGAATGAGTCTCCGCACCGTCAGTCAGGATCAGTTCTACGGTATGATATTTTTCAGCAAGCCTGTCCGCCTCCGGGATACAAACTGTAAACCCCGGAAGGAACTGTCCCAGATTACGTTCCAGAGCCTGGGCCACATCAGGTCTGGGGGATCTTTCTGGAGCCGGAACGGCGATTTCCTTCCCGTCTCCCAGAAACCGGAATTCCGGAGTCTGTCCCTCTGCCGGCACATACCAGCCTGTAAGGCTCAGAACCTGCCCGTGCCTGTCGTCATATTTTTGTTCATCCACACTGAAGCGCAATTCTTCCATGTTTTACCTCATTCTGACTGAACTGCCGCTGTCCCTGAATTTCTTTTCCATCTTTGGGATTTCCGGCAGTTTATTTTTTCTTAATGCTTCTATATAATTTCCAGATCTTTGTATTTTCCATCTGGGTAATCTTTTCATTCAGTCTGCGGATTTCCGCATCCTTTTCGGCAGATACTCTGGAAAAATTCTTCCAGAAATCTTTTCTTGCATCTGTTTCTTTCATAGTCCGTATCCGGATACAGAGCTTTGTCTTTCCGGAAACATCCCCTGTTATAAACTGAGGGTCTCCGCCTCCGAAATAATATGCACCTGCTCCCATGGGGAATCCGTTTGCAGTAAAATCTGCCGGCGTTCCATCCTCATAAGAAAGTTCCTTCAGAATCAGTCCTCCTGCCGCTTCTCCCGGATCCAGACGCAGTCTGTGTACGCCTGCCGGAATTCTGATCTCCAGATCCAGTCCTTCTCTGCTCATAGGATAAACGGCTGAATCCTCCTCCCGGAAGCCTTCTCCCCAGTCATAAAATACCTGAAGCCTTCTTTCTGCTCCTGCAAGCCTCATCTGCTCATAATATGGCAGGATCTCCACTTTCCCCGGAGAAACCTCTTCATAAAGCTCCAGAAGGGGAACATGATCTCCTTTCATATAGTTCTGGAAGTTCCGTTCCATTTCCCTGTAAATTTCCATGTCTTTTTCCGTGATCCCGGCTTTTCCGTAAAAATCCCGGTTCTTCAGAACATGACGTTTGCCGTCGCTTTCCAGATAATAATGAATCATCCGGTACTGAATGAAATCCGCAGGAATCGGAAAACGGAAGGTCCATTCATAATCAATGACTACCTGTCTGTCCCTCTGAATCAGAAGGTTTGCCGGAACAAGATCAATATTAGACATGCCGGAGGCATCATATTCTCCCTCAAGAGGCGCATCGCCAAATACCTGAATAAACTCCGGTGTCTTTCTGAACTTTTCCTTGCAGTGAAGACTGCGTATCTTTCTCAGATAAAAGAAAAACAGCTCTTCCACTTCCTGATATTTTCCCTGTTCCAGAAGCATATCCAGTTTTTCCTCCAGAGTTACCCCCTCCAGATATTCCAGCTTTGCCGCTCCCTGCTCAAACCGGCAGTTATTCAGCTCAATACCTTCTTTTTCATAAATCGTATTCAATTCTCTCTGGATCCGTTCCAGATTCTTTACATGCTCCTCTGCCTTTGGCACTACCGGAAGCTTCCGTACATATCTCTCATACCGTCCCGGTTCACAGATGTCTGTCCGAAGGGCAAACCGCTGGTCTCTCTCATTGGAAAATTTAGAATAGACTACCTCCGGCCGGAGTTCCTCTTTTCCGATCAGCAAAAGGAACGAGTTGGAAAATTCCGGAAACATATGGTTATCCAAAAGAGAGTCATATACCGAGGATTCCTGAAACAGCTGAAGTCTCAGTCTGTCAAAGTTTGTTTCCATTCGGTTCAGTTCTCCCTTCAGAGGAAGACGTCTGTCAGAATATATGGTCATGGGAAGCTTGTAATCCGGAAATGGATAATACCAGCTTGCCTTGAGATTTCCCGCTTTTTCCAGAATATCTGTCAGTTCCTTTTTCGTAAAGGTCTTAACGCCTTTTGTGGAAGGATATCCTTCCAGTCCCTCAAATAAAGTTCCAAAATGATCTTCCGTGCAGCCTGCCCAGTATTTCAGTCCAAAACGGTTTTCAATGGCAAGAATGATCTTTCCCTCCGGCTTCAGATGACGGGCAATAGTTCTGAGAAAATCCACATAAGGAGTTTCGCTCTGGATATAATTTTCCCCATACTCAAAA
>URWL01000176.1 GCA_900551465.1 uncultured Blautia sp.
GAATAAGCGGTTCCCATAAAAGGAGTTAATGCCGTTTCTGATACCAGATATACATTATCCTTATCCGGCTTTTTTACATAATACTGGCCGGAAGCTTCGTTTTTCAATCCTACCAGAAGAACGTTTTCGCTGCCGTCCTGTGCTGTAAGAACAATTTTATTCTGCGGTTTATCCAGGTCATATTCGCTGAGGTCTTCCGGTTCTGTCAGCTCCCGGTCTGCCTCCAGGGCAGCCAGGCTGTTTACAGCTCCGTCTATGGTGTCCTGGCTGACCGGGAAATCCTCTTCTCCTTTTTTGATCCAGGTGTCTTCTTTTTTCTCAAAATCCTCCTGTTCTCCGTCTTCGGAAACAAAGGATACAGACGTAAGCTCCTCCGGCTCCACATCTACCAGACTTACGCTTGCATCTTGTGCTTCTGCTTCCTTTTTTTCCCGGGAATCCACATAAGAGACAACTCCCAGATAAGCACAGGAAAGTACTGCCAGAACTGCCACGCCGGAAATCAGTTTTACTGTTTTACTTTTCATTATGCTTTTCTCCTTTTCAGCCAGATACAGAACCCTGCAATCAGGAAAAATCCAGGGATCAGTCCCATAACACAGATTTTCCAGAAGCTGACATCATAAGCAGTCAGTGTCAGCCGGGAAATCTCAAGGCTCTTTGACGGAATGGAAATCGTCTCTTTTCCTTCCGAGCTGCACATCCAGTTCAGTGATTCCATGATCATCTGTTCATTTCCTCCTGCAACTGCCTGGTTGATCTGGCTGTCCATAAGGTTTGCTGTGGAATAATAAATAATCTGGGTCTCTTTCTCATCATCCAGTGTTTCTGTAATACTGACACCGATGTCAAACGGTCCTTCAATATCTTCATCTGCTTTTTCCAGACTTTCACCTTTTACATTTACTTTTGAATAAGCGCTGTCTGAGGTAGTCAGAAGGCTTTCAATGGTTACCGTATCCCTTACACTGTCTGTTTTTTGGATTCCCTGTGCATAAGGAGCAAGGACAAAGTATCCGCTTGAGAAAAAGGATGTTACCGGCTCTGCATTGTTTACAGTAGGAACCAGATAATACGGAGTCTGCATTGCATAGTGCTGTGCATCTTTTTCTATTACAATTCCTTCTGCACGTTTCACCCCGTAATTTTCCAGAACAGCGTCAAAATTATCCATTGATTCCTCTGTATAATCAGAGAAGATCATTGCCTTTCCGCCATTTTCCAGATAAGAAAGGATCGCATCCTTTTCCTCTATGGAAATATCGCTGGCAGGAGAATTGATCATCAGACATGCCGCATCCTCCGGAACACTTTCCTCGGTGAGAAGATTCAGCGTTTTGATTTCCATATTTGCTTTTTCTATATCCTCACGGATTACAGAATCCAGTTCTTTTTCTCCGTGTCCGTCCAGCGTATAAAGAATCGGAAGATCCTCTGAAGTTACATAAGAAATTGCTCCTGTGATCTGTCCTTCACCATCAAATCCTGTGGTATTATAGCTGTAAGTATTGTAATCTACAGAGGTCTCATAGATATCATTATAATCGACAATTTTACTTCTTTCTCCGCATTCTACAATAAGACTGTTTGCAGTCAGCTGCTCATCTGTATACTCAGAAGTGAACTTCGGATTTACTACCGGATCCTTCTGTTTTACTGTGATATGATCAGAGGCATCCTCATATTTCTGCAAAAGTTTTTTGATTGTTTCATCCTCAGATCCGCTGGCTGCCACCTGATAAATAGTCACATCTTTATCCAGTTTTTTCAGGAATTTTTCTGTCTGATCTCCAATACTGAATATCTTCTGATCGCTGACATCAATCTCTGAATATTTTGACGGAACAGCACCTACAATCATATTTATGACTACGACCGCTGCGATAAAAACAGCGCTTATTACCATACTGTAAGAACCGTTTTTTATATATTTTTTGTTAAAACTTCCCTTTATTTTTTCTTTAAAAGAAGTCTTTTTTTCTTTCTTTTCTGATGGATCTTTTTTAATTTTTTCTCTAAATTTCACCTTTTTCACCTCCCTAATTCCAGCGTCTTTTTACAATTGACTGCACCGTTAAAAACACGCAGACTGCAATCACAGAAAGATAATATACTATGCCGTTTATGTCAAAAATTCCATTGGCAAAATTGTCAAAATGACCGCTTAAATTGAATATCTGAAGCACTTTCTGTATACCTCCTGCAAAGAAACTGCTGTTGATCATATACACTGCAGCAAGGGCAATTTCTCCGATCACACAGACCAGAGCTGAGATCATAAAGTTCTTTATCATGCTGTAAATAATAATGGATACAGCCAGAATCAGAAGCCCGAAAGTAATGCAGGTTGACAGAGATCCTTCTGAGAAAAATGAAGAAATGCCATTCATCATAAAGAAAGCAAACAAAAGAACAAATGTCAGTACTGCCGCAATAACCTGGCTTTCTGTCAAGGAGGAAATAAACACGCCTATGGCAAGATTCGCACAGCCAAGAAGGAAAAATCCCAATACTGCCGTATAGGCAGTTCCAAAGGAAATATCACCGAATTTTGACATAACAAGAGGGTAGAAACAGATGATAGCCATGGGCACAGCAAATACGGTTACCAACGCAAGATATTTGCCCATAATGATTTTTCCTACAGATACAGGAGATGTCAAAAGCAGCTGATCTGTCTTCTGTTTTCTCTCTTCTGCAAGAGTTCTCATTGTCAGGATCGGCACGCAGATGAGAAAAACAAAGGTCATTGCGCTTAAAGTATATTCAAACTTCGGATAGGCGATATCCAGCTGATATGCGGAAAAATAAATTCCTGTCAGCAGCAGGATAAAAAAGATAAACAAATAACCTGTCATAGATGTAAGATAGCTTCTCAGCTCTCTTTTATAAACTGCTGTCATAATTCTCCCCCTCTTCATTTTCTGTTGGTTCCTGCAGATCTTCTTTTTCCAGTGCTGCATTCTTTTCTCCAGAAGTAGTCGGATCCTCCTCTGTCAGTTCCAGGAATATCTCTTCCAGAGAAACTTTTCTTGACTGCATCTCAAGGATCGGGCAGTGATTTTCTGCCATTTTATAAAAAATATCTTCCCGGATATCTATGTTTTCTTCCGTAGAAACTGTAATATTCCACCCCTCTGTTCCTGTTTTTTTATCTATTATAATATCTTTTACTCCATGTATTCCCAATAGATTCTGACGAATAATATCCTTTTCTCCTTTAACAAGAAGATTAATATTATTCGCTCCTGCTGCCAGCCTGCTCAGGTTATCCGGAGTGTCACTGGCAACCAGTTTTCCATGAGAAATGATCAGTACATAATCACAGACAGCACTGACTTCCGACAGAATATGTGAGCTTAATATTACCGTATGTTTTTGCTTCAGACTTTTGATCAGATCACGTATTTCAATGATCTGTTTAGGGTCCAGACCAACGGTAGGTTCATCCAGAATGATCACTTCCGGATAGCCTAAAATAGCCTGAGCAAGACCAACTCTCTGGCGATAGCCCTTAGAAAGATTCTTGATCAGACGATTCTTCATATCTGTTATTTTTACCATATCCATGACTTCTTCTATCATGGCTTTCTTTTTATCTTTTGGGATTTTTTTCAGATCCGCTGCGAATTTCATATATTCCAGAACGGTCATATCGAAATAGAGAGGCGGCTGCTCCGGAAGATATCCGATGCATTTTTTTGCCTTTTCCGGCTCTTCCAGAATATCATATCCATCTATGGATACGGTGCCTTCTGTAGAGGCAATATAGCCGGTAATCATATTCATTGTAGTAGATTTCCCTGCACCATTCGGCCCCAGAAATCCATAAATTTTCCCTTTCTCTATTTGAAAAGAAAGGTGGTCAACTGCTGTATGATCGCCATACTTTTTGACCAGATTTTTGACTTCAATCACTGAATTTCTCCTCCTTTTATCACTGATAAGAGAAGATGTTTCCAGACGAAACAGAGATAGGGGGAGTCCGGAAACATCTTCTTATAAAGCAGATCATCATCTGTCTGCTTCATGAATATTTTATGAAAAAAATGTGATAAAAGTAGGGGTATTATGTGAGGATTTTGTGAAACTAAATCAAAGGTTCCTTCAGCGGTGTACCTGCCTTCCTGGGATATTTGCCCGGTGTTGCCTTTATCTTTTCGATCACCACCAGAGATCTCTGTATCTCAGAATCCGGAAGCTGGAAATAAACTACATCTCTGATTTTTCCGCCAAGGATCTTTACTGCCTTTTCCGCCTTCTCCACTTCCTCCTGCACTGTACCAGATTTATAAGAAATAAAGCTTCCGCCCGGTTTCACATAAGGAAGACAATATTCAGAAAGTGTTGCAAGATTGGAGACAGCTCGTGATACGCACAGATCAAAGCTTTCTCTGTAGGCCTTATTTTTGGCAAATTCCTCTGCTCGTCCGTGAATAGCCGTAATATCTGTCAGCTTCAGAAGTGCAAAGGTCTCCTCCAGGAAATTCACTCTTTTTTTCAGGGAATCCAAAAGGCAGGCTTCCAGATGCGGGAAGGCTATCTTCAGGGGAACTCCGGGGAATCCAGCTCCTGTACCTATATCCATCACACGCTTTACATTCTTCATATCCACAGCCTTGACACAGGCAAGGCTGTCCAGAAAGTGCTTTACAAGGACCTCCTGAAATTCCGTGATCCCGGTAAGGTTCATGACTTTATTTTTTTCTACCAGATACTCATAAAAAACAATAAACTGCTGCCTCTGCTCCTCATTTAATGAGATGCCCATTTCCTGGCAGCCCTGATCCAAAATCGTCAGATCGTATGCCATATTCTTTTCCTCAACCCTTTCTTCTGTACTGTTCCAGATATATAAGAAGCACAGAAATATCTGCCGGAGAAACTCCTGATATCCTGGATGCCTGTCCGATAGAGATCGGTCTGTATGCCTCCAGCTTTTGTCTGGCTTCGATCCTCAGACTTCCCACCTTCTCATAATCCAGATCTTCCGGTATCTTCTTTGCTTCCAGCTTTTTAAACTGCTCTACCTGCTTCATCTGGCGCTTAATATAGCCTTCATATTTCAGATTGATCTCCACCTGCTGCTTCACATCCCATGGCAGCTCCGGACGGTTTTTATCAATAGGAGCAACATCTTCGTAGGTAA
>URWL01000177.1 GCA_900551465.1 uncultured Blautia sp.
GAGTTACCTGATCTGATCTGCTCTGTTTTTCCGGAA
Organism: uncultured Blautia sp.; assembly: GCA_900551465.1. Taxonomy (GTDB): domain Bacteria; phylum Bacillota; class Clostridia; order Lachnospirales; family Lachnospiraceae; genus Blautia_A. The sequence continues at coordinate 37 of URWL01000177.1, forward strand.
TACGTTCATATTGATAAACACTGCGGCGGATTTTTTCCATATCTTCTTCGTTGAGAAGTGGATTTACATAGATTACCGGAACATCGGTAATTTCCGTGGAGATACTGGAAACAAAAAAATCTGTTTTTGACGTAATATAGGGTGTGATATCTTTTTTTCCATAGGCTGTAAGCTGGATCCGATCTTTAAAAATACGTTCCAGCTTGGATGACATCAGCCGGGATATTCCGATTCCGCTGGAACAGATTACACCGACCTGTACTTTGCGAAGCTGTTCCTTTCGGTTTTCCATACGGACGATCGCCGCTCCAAAATGAACGGTAAGGAATCCGATTTCTTCCGGAGGTACCGGTTTGCCCGTCCATTTTTCCAGTATAATAGCCACCTGGGCGCATTTTTTATAAATATCCGGATAACCGGAACGAATTTCATCTAATACTGGGTTTCGTATCTGCATACCATGATTCAAACGTACTAAAGTCGGCTGCAGATGAGCAAGGAGGCCCTGGAGAAATTCATCATCCTGTTTCAATGCCCAGGATTTTTCCGGATCAAAGGCATTGATCATTTCATTGACGATCTGGCGAAGCTCTCTGTTTTCACTTTCTTTTTCATCTGTGCCTTTCCACAGGAGCTTTTCATGTTTGGCACCTTTGATGTGAAGACAGATATAAGAAACTTCGATTTTGGGAATTTTAATTTCAAATTCCTCTTCCAGCTCATGGACAATTTCCCGGGCAAGACAGAGGTCGTCATCTTCTTCCATTTCTTCTACCCATTGAGGTGTCGTATCCAGAACCTCGTTTTTCAGAATCCGGTTTATGGCAATGGAAATATGGATTACAAGACCTACATAAGAATTTTCGGTCAGATTCAGCATTCGGTCATGATTCATTCCGGTGATACAGTCCATAACACGGCTCATGATATTGTCATTCAGAATCTGTCCGATATTGCTTTTCTTCAATCCTGCATAACGTTCCGGTTCACTTTCGGCTTCATACGCTTCACGAAGAACCTGTGTATCAATATTTTCGTTAACAAAGACGCGGATCGCCCGCCTGTAGTCTTCTTCAGAGCCTTCTACAGAAATACCGCTGCCGGGTTTACGGTTTATTCTAAGTCCATACTGCTTCAGCCAGACTTCTGCTGCTTCAAGATCGCTGCTTATGGTAGCTTCACTGACTTTAAAGCGGCTGCTGTAATAAAATAGTTTTTTCAGTCCTTTTTCTCTGAGAAGCTCCAGAATCAGTTTTTTTCTCCGCAGCTCACGATTCCCCACATCATAATCGTCTTTTTCGGAAAGGGTCTCCTCAAGCCGTTGTTTTTCATCATCTGTACCTTCCAGCCAGACACCGACTCCTGTTTTTGACATAAAGGTAATCTCATAGCCTTTCAGAGAACTGGCAGTATATTCCAGCTCTCGTTGGACGGTTCTTTTACTGACTCCTATTTGTTCTGCCAGATATTTGACGGAAACAGGCTCTGCTTCCTTTAATAGAACCAGAAAAATCTGTTTCATTCGTGGTGTAATGTTCATTATATCATTTCACCCCCTCATTTTCACAAAATAATGCCATACAATCTTCGGTCTGCAGAAGGCTGTCTACCAGATGTACCTGTCTGTTTGCCAGAAGAGAGCCATGAATGCTGTAAAAATCTTTCTGACAGATGATGATATCAATGTCTGTCGGTACAAGATCCACAGCATATGCTTCCACGTTGATCTCTGTCTTTCCCAAAGCCTGAAGTTTTTTTCGCAAAAGTGCGGCTCCCATAACGCTGGAACCAATTCCCCCGTCACAGACAAAAGCTATTTTTTTTACAGAATATCTCATATTTTCCTCCTGTACAGGTTCCTGCTGAAGCGCTCCTTCCGGATCTGCCTCTGTTTCTTTTTGGGAAGAAGATGGTATTTTTTGAAAAGAATATTTTTTTGCATAAACGGAAGTTTTTTTCAGGATTAAAATTCCGGTCAGAAATGACACGATAGCCGACAGCAAGATTCCTGCCAGTATTTTCCATCGGCATCCTGAATCTGCCATGATCAGAATTGAGAAAATGCTTCCCGGAGATACCATTCCTTTCACTGCGGCTTTTGAAATATGAAAGCTGATATTTCCCGCCAATCCACCAAGAATTACCGCCGGAAGAAGTCTGAGATCCGCCAGGATAAAGGGAAAATAAACCTCGTGTATTCCTCCCAGGGCATGGGCAGTAAGCACAGAGGCGGTCTCATTTTTATGGAGTTTTTTCGCATAAAATAATGCAAGGATCACTCCGATTCCTGGCCCGGGGTTTGTTTCCAGAAGAAAAAGTATGGTACTTCCTGTTTCCTGAATCTGCTCCATGCCGGCAGGAACCAGCATCATATGATTTACTACATTATTCAGAAAAAATACTTTGGCAGGTTCAATAAAAAAGCTGAGACAGGCTGTCATATTGCAGCGTGTCAGAAAAGAGATCCATGAAAAAAACAGAGCTGCTGTCTGTTCCAGTAAAGGAAGGATCAGATAGATGTCTGCTGCCGAAAACAGAGCTCCGGTTGTACCAAGAAGCATGTTTTTTCCAAGCATCTGCATACTGGACGGGATTTTTTTTTCAACCCATAAGCATTCTTTTTTCCAGAGATATCCTGCTGCCGGTCCCAGAAGCATAGCTCCCAAAAGTTCTGCAGAAGACTCATGCCAGATTACTCCGGATATAGCCAGAACACCTGCAATTCCGCCCTCCTTCCCGCCGACAGACCTTCCTCCCTCATAGGCAATAAAAGAGGGAAGAATCACTTTATATGCTAACTGAGAAATGGCATACATATTTTTATCAGGAAGCCATCCGTGATCATTGAAGATCACGGACAGGATTCCGATAAAAATAAATATGCCAATATTATTCATGATGATCCTGGTATAAAATTTGCCCACTTTATGAAGCTTTTTCATTTGGTTTATCTCCCGTAGACAGGTTTGCCGGAACAACCCTTTTATTATGTAAGTACCCTCATTATATCATTTCTTACTGATCAGGGACAGAATTTTTTAAAGGTTTGTTTTTTTTAAATCTTCTACAAGGATATCATATTCCGGGGCTGTCATAAAATTAGTGATCAGTATTCGTCTGGCATGCGGATTGCTGTGTGCGGCACGTTCTCCCAGCTCCTGGTGGGTTACTACGATTTGAACATCGGAAGGAATGGAGGATACCGGGGTATGGATCACTTCGATTCCCTGGATACCTGCTGCTGCAATTTTCTTTTTCAGCACAGTTGCGCCCATGGCGCTGGATCCCATACCTGCATCACAGGCAAATGCGATTTTGCGGATTTTTTCACCTGCTTCTTTTGCCGGAGCTTCCGATGAAGACTCGATTCCTTTTGCCTGGCGTTTCATGGCATCTTTCTTTGCCTGTGCATCTTCTAAAGTACTGTCTTTTCCCATGAATTTCAGAATAGGAAGAGATACCAAAAAGGAAACTGCCGCAGCAGCGAGTATGCCAATGAGTAACCCAAGATAGGAATGTCGTTCTGCCATACCCAGAATTGCAAGAATACTTCCCGGAGATGCAGGAGCAGTCAGACCTACATGAAACAGTGAAAAAATAAAGGTTCCTACTGCACCGCCTGCCATCACTGCCAGGATCAGAAGAGGATTCATAAGAATATAGGGGAAATAAATTTCATGAATTCCTCCAAGGAAATGAATGATCACTGCTCCTGGAGCAGAGCTTTTTGCACTTCCTTTTCCTGCAATACAATATGCAAGAAGAACACCCAGCCCCGGACCCGGGTTGGCTTCCAGAAGGAAGAAAACAGATTTTCCCATTTCTTCTACCTGCTGGATTCCCATAGGTGAAAGAATACCGTGATTGATCGCATTGTTCAGGAACAGAACCTTTGCCGGTTCAATGAAAATGCTGGTAAGAGGAAGGAGCGCATGGTCGACCAGAAAACCTACACCGGCGCTCATAACCTGATTCAGAAATTCAACCAGCGGAGTAATTCCCAGCATGGAAAGCAGCACCAGAACAGCGCCGATGATACCAACGGAAAAATTGTTTACAAGCATTTCAAAGCCTGCCGGAATGCGTCCTTCTACAGCGTTGTCAAATTTCTTGATGATCCAGGCTGCCAGCGGACCCACGATCATTGCCCCAATAAACATAGGTACATCGGATCCTACGATCACGCCCATGGATGCAATAGCGCCGATTACGCCTCCTCGTTTGCCTGCCACTGCTTCACCGCCGGTATAGGCAATCATAAGGGGAAGAAGCATAGAGGACATAGGGCCTACCAACTGTGCAAATTTTGCATTGGGCAGCCATCCGGTATCAATAAATAATGCTGTAATCAGCCCCCATGCAATAAAGGCTCCGATATTTGGCATGACCATGCCGCTTAAAAAACGTCCAAAGGATTGTACTTTTTCTTTCATTGACTTCACACCTCTCTAATATGTTTTTTCGTGTCTGAGGTATGACTGGCCAGTCAATTTTCCTGTTTCTGTTTGTATTATAATTGATATTTTCCTTGCTTTTCAACAGATAGAAAAAGAGATTTGGCACTATGAGATAATGCCAAACCTCTTTTTTAACGATCAGATCGCTCTTGTATATTCTTTCAGCCATTTATCTTCTTCTTCTGTAAGGTAAGGAGAAATCTTCTGATAAACTTCTGCATGGTAGGAATTCAGAAGACCTTTTTCATAGGTATCCAGAAGCTCCGGATTGATGGCATCCAGATCAAAAGGTACCATAGTCAGATTTTCAAAGCACATAAACTGGCCGTATGCTGTTTTTTCGGCTTTTTTGCACACGATCAGGTTTTCGTGGCGGATACCGAATTCATTTTCTACATAATATCCTGGTTCATTTGATGTGATCATGCCCTCTTCCAGAACTGCAGAGGAGGACTTCCAGCGGAAGCTGTTTGGTCCTTCATGAATATTCAGAAGATATCCCACTCCATGACCGGTTCCGTGATTATAATCCTCTCCCAGTCTCCACAGTGGTTCTCT
>URWL01000178.1 GCA_900551465.1 uncultured Blautia sp.
CAGATGGATACTCCATAAAAGTCTCCATACTCCCTGGCGCCATAATATTTATATCGTACCAGAGACTGCCGGAGCTTTCCATCATAAAGAAATACCGATCGGTTTCTGTCAAAGCTTCTTTTACGCCCCCGGCATTCTGCGCAGTATTCCTCCTGAGGTTTTACCAGTTTTCCGCACTTCAGGCAGTAATGGCCGCCTACTCTGCGGAATCCATCCTCACATTCCGGACATACAAGATCCGCCTGATTTCTCAGTATCCTGTGACAGACCGGACAATGTCTGGGATACAGAACATTTAAAAAAACATGAATAAGCTTTTTCACTGAATTTCCTTTCTCCCCGATGAAAAAGGATCCTACAGCTCCTCTTTCAGACGCACGTCAAGAGAACTGTAGCGTCTCTGCTGCTTTTCATTTTTGATCATTTCTCGAAATGTTTCTTCGCTTCCTACTAATGTCACGCATTTCCGCGCTCTGGTCACCGCAGTATAAAGCAGATTCCTGTTTAGAAGCATCCTTGGTCCGGACAAAAGAGGGATCACCACTGCCGGATATTCCGACCCCTGAGATTTATGTATGGTCACCGCATAGGCAAGTTCCAGTTCCTCCAGCTGTTTAAAAGAATATTCGGCACATCGTCCGTCTTCAAATTCTACTTCCGCCGTCTCCGAAAATTCATTAATAGATTTCAAAATCCCGGTATCGCCATTAAAAACACCAACTCCCTTGTCAACGGGAATTCCGTATCTTCCTCTGATTTCCCATTCAAGCTGATAGTTGTTGCGGATCTGCATTACCTTGTCTCCCTCCCGAAAAAGCCCCTGTCCCAGCTCTTTTTCTTTTTTAGAGGAATCCGGAGGGTTCAGATACCGCTGAAGGATCTGATTCAGACGTTCTACTCCAAGAAGTCCCTTTCTCATAGGTGTCAGTACCTGGATGTCAAAAGGTTTTGCTTCTACATATCGTGGCAGTTTTTCCTGGATCAAAGCTATCACCACCCGGATGATAATATCCGCATCCTGTCTTTTAAGGAAAAAGAAATCCCTGCTTTTATTGCTGAGGGTAACCTGTTCTCCCCTGTTGATCTTATGTGCATTGACTACAATATCACTTTCTGATGCCTGGCGAAAAATTTTCTTCAGTTCGACCACAGAGAACTCTCTGCTTCGGATAATATCACGCAGAACGTTTCCAGGTCCTACGCTGGGAAGCTGATTTTCATCTCCCACAAGAATCAGCCTTGTGCCTGCTGTCACTGCAAGAAGAAGCGAATGCATTAAATTGATGTCTACCATAGACATCTCATCTATTATGATAACATCTGCATCAAGAGGATTCTCTGCATTTCTTTCAAAATGGACTGCCTGTCCTTCTCTTTCTTCCTCCGGAAGACCGTTTAGTTCCAACATCCTGTGGATGGTCTGTGCTTCGTATCCGGTTGCCTCCGTCATACGCTTAGCCGCCCGGCCTGTGGGCGCTGCCAGACGGAGTTCAACACCCTTGCCTTCAAAAAAGCGGATAATAGCGTTGATCGTCGTAGTCTTTCCGGTTCCCGGACCTCCCGTTAAAATAAACAGACCGTGGCTGGCGGCCTCGGTCACTGCCTTTTTCTGCATTTCATCCAGGATAGTCCCTGTTTCCTTTTCAATCTGTCTGATCCGCCGCTGAACAAACCCTTCATCCTCAGGGCAGAGAATATTCAATTCTTTCAGCATCCTGGCTGTATTCAGTTCCAGATAATAGAAACGGCTGGGATAGACCAAAACAGAGTCCCCCTCTTCTTTCAGGACGACTTTTCTTTCCATTGCAAGATCCATCAGATGTTTCTCCATGTAAGAAGAGTCTACACCCAGAAGCACCGATGCACGTCCAAACAATTCTTCCTGAGGAAGATACACATGCCCCTCTCCTGATGCCTGTAAAAGAGTATACATCATTCCGCTTCGGATTCTGTAATCCGAATCTGTATGGATACCGATCCTTCCTGCGATCTCATCTGCGATCTTAAATCCCACTCCACTGATATCGTCTGCCAGACGGTATGGATTTTCCTGCAGAACATTGTATACGGAATCTCCATATTTCTGATAGATCTTTGCACCCAGATTTAATGAAATACCATATTTCTGCAGGAACATCATCGCTTTGCGCATATCTGCCTTTTCGGCAGTCTGTGCAGCGATCTCCCGCGCTTTTTTTTCACTGATCCCTTTTACCTCTGCCAGCCGTTCCGGTTCCTCTTCCACAATTCTCATGGTATCTTCTCCGAAATGACGGACAATCCTGGCAGCAAGAGCCGCACCGATGCCTTTGATGGCGCCGGATCCCAGATATCTCTCCATCGCCAGCGCATCCTCGGGCATTTTTTCTACAAAAGAAGTGATCTGGAACTGTTTCCCGTAAATATGGTGGTTGATATAGCTTCCTGATGCTTCTATAGTGGCTCCCTGACTGAGCACCGGAAAATTTCCAACACAGGTCAGTTCCTCCTGACCTTTCACTCCTTTCATCACAAAGACCGTATATCCATTGTCCTCATTTCTGAAGATAACATGATCAATGTATCCGGTCACACATTCACTCATATCACTACTCATCCATTCTTGCCATGATCTCGGCGTATTTTCCTGTCCCTACTGCAACCACATTCATAGCATTCTGTACAGTCAGAGTATTTACGCCTGTTTTTTGTTCTATCAGTACATCCATCCCTTTCAAAAGGGCGCCGCCTCCGGTCAGAACGATTCCTCTGTCCACAATATCAGCGGCCAGTTCCGGAGGTGTTTTTTCCAGAACTCCATGTACCGCTTCCACGATCTGCCCGGTTGCATCTCTCAGTGCTGCCCGTACTTCCTCAGAAGTCAGTTTAATCTGCTTCGGAAGTCCGGTCATGATATTTCTGCCTTTTACCTCCATCACCTGAGGATTGGCCTCCTCCACAGCTGTGCCGATCTTGATCTTGATCTCTTCCGCCATATCCTCGCCGATAAAAAGACTGTGTGTCTTGCGGACATACTCCAGGATTGCCTGATCAAATGCATCTCCTGCTACTTTTACAGAAGCAGAAACAACAACGCCTCCAAGAGAGATCACTGCCACATCTGTTGTACCGCCTCCAATATCCACGATCAGATTTCCAAAGGGCTTTGTCACATCCACGCCGGAACCGATAGCCCCTGCAATAGGCTCTTCCACAAGGAATACCTGACGGGCACCTGCCTGATAAGTAACCTCTTCTACTGCTTTTCTTTCAATTTCTGTAATTCCGCTTGGAACGCAGATGCTGATGCGGGGTTTTCGAAAAGCCCGGCTTCCCATTGCCTTGGTGATAAAATACTTCAACATTTTTTCTGTAACATTAAAGTCAACAATTACGCCCTGACGGATCGGACGTATCACTTCCATGTTGGAAGTCACATGACCGGCCATCTGGCGGGCCTCCTCACCTATGGCTCTGATTTTTTCCGTATCCTTATCATATACCACTATAGAAGGTTCCTGAAGCACAAGTCCCTTCCCTGTAGAATAAACCAGGCAGTTCTTTGTCCCCAGGTCGATACCAATATCACTTGCAGGCATAACGCCCTCCTTTCCGATCGTCTTCTGCCATTCCGATATCTGCAGAAAAATCTATTTTCATGTTTGTTCTGTTATTTCAGATATTTTGCCACATACTGACCAGTATAGGATTCCGCTGCCTTTGCGATCTCCTCCGGTGTTCCCCGAGCAATAACCGTGCCTCCTCTGTCTCCGCCTTCCGGTCCCATATCTATAATATAATCCGCGGTTTTGATCACATCAAGGTTATGTTCGATCACAACCACAGTGTTGCCTCCCTCTGCCAGCCGTTTCAGAATATCCACCAGTTTATGGACGTCTGCAAAATGAAGACCTGTTGTAGGTTCATCCAGAATATAAATGGTCTTTCCGGTACTTCTCCGGCTCAGCTCTGAGGCAAGCTTGATACGCTGTGCTTCTCCGCCGGAAAGTTCTGTAGAGGGCTGTCCCAGACGGATATAGGAAAGCCCCACATCATAAAGTGTCTGGATCTTTCTGCGGATAGAAGGAATATTTTCAAAAAATGTAAGTGCTTCTTCCACTGTCATATTCAGAACATCATATATATTTTTGTCTTTATATTTTACTTCAAGAGTTTCACGATTATATCGTTTCCCCTTACATACTTCACAGGGAACATAGACATCCGACAAAAAGTGCATTTCGATCTTGATGATCCCGTCGCCGCTGCAGGCCTCACATCTTCCGCCTTTTACATTAAAGCTGAACCGGCCTTTTTTATATCCCCGGGCCTTTGCATCTGCTGTAGATGCAAAGAGATCTCTTATCTGATCAAAGACACCTGTATATGTGGCAGGATTCGATCTGGGCGTCCTGCCTATTGGCGACTGGTCGATACTGATCACCTTATCCAGCGCATCCAGCCCCAGTATCTCTTTATGTTTTCCCGGAATGATCCTTGCACGGTTCAGATCCCTTGCCAAGGTTTTATAAAGAACTTCATTGATCAGGGAGCTTTTTCCCGATCCGCTGACACCTGTAATACAGGTCATGATCCCCAGAGGGATATCCACATTTACATTCTTCAGATTATTTTCTGAGGCGCCCCGGATCTTCAGCCACCCTGAGGGCTTCTTTCTCTCTGACGGTACTGGAATACTGCATTTTCCGCTGAGATAAGCGCCTGTAATGGACGCTTCATTTTTCATCAGATCCTCTGCAGTTCCCATGGCGACAAGTTTTCCACCGTGTTCTCCGGCTCCCGGTCCGATATCCACCACGCAGTCTGCCGCACGCATAGTATCTTCGTCATGTTCCACTACAATAAGACTGTTTCCAAGATCTCTCAGACGCATCAGCGCTTTCAGCAGTTTGTCATTATCTCTCTGATGAAGTCCGATACTGGGTTCATCCAGGATATAGGCTACCCCTACCAGACCGGAGCCAATCTGCGTTGCAAGACGTATCCTCTGAGCCTCTCCACCGGACAGTGTAGATGTTGCTCTTCCAAGAGA